>NZ_JBAHUQ010000029.1 GCF_036689865.1 Magnetococcus sp. PR-3 | reverse complement strand
GAGCTCTTTTAGAGCTCTTTTTTTTTACCCAATATTTAACACAACCATGGAACACCACGCTCATTCTCGCCAAACTTTTTCAGGGAGCTTAGGTCAGAACAGTATATCCTCTATAACCCAACAGGTGTGTCATGAATGAACTACAGCAGAAACGTTGCCTACCGTGTGAAGGCGGCATTCCAAAACTTACCCCCTCAACAGCGCAAAATCATTTAGCACAATTATCCGGCGCCTGGGAATTGGAAGAGAGTATTAAGGTAAAAGGACATTTCATTTTTAAAGACTTTTATGAAGCCATGGGCTTTGCTAATGCGGTCGCTTTCATAGCCAACAGTGAGAACCATCACCCTTTTATAACCATTGGTTGGGGATCGTGCGATATCATCTATTGGACCCACGCTATTCAAGGGCTATCCACCAATGATTTTATATGTGCCGCCAAAATTGATGCCCTATACGAACACTATCAAGCCCCTCCACCTCTCTGTAAAATTTCTTGAAAAAAAAAGGCGCTGAACAATTATTCAGCGCCTTTTTAAGCCAAAAATCTATCGATATGTAAGCTATTTACGTATAAACCGCATGACTCGAACCGGTTTAAAAGGGGTATCCTGGTAAATCGTTTTCCAGGCTTCGCTCAACTGTTGTTTATTTGTAAAGGGTCCAAAGCGAACACGCTTAAAAGGCTTTCCCTGACTGATGATGTCACGGACATAGTAACGCAGACCTGAGCGTTTAATAATCACAAGATTTTCTTTGAACCATACCATGTTACGATAGGACCCTAACTCAATGGCATAAACGTTGTCGTAACGTTTGCTCATTACAGTCACAGCACCCGGCATAGCAGGAACATCTTGAATAATCTTGGCCGCAGGCTTGGCCGCAGGCTTGGCCGCAGGCTTGGCTCCCATACGAGATTGAGCCACTTGTTCTAAAGTAGGCATCTTCACCAATGGTTTCACATCAACCACAGGTACCTGAGCTTTGACATCTACGAGTGTTTGAGCTTCTGTCTTTGTAGATTGCTGAGAACTAGAATTCACCTGTTTAACGTTATCATTCCAGTCTGGGTCAGGTAGAGCAGACTGTTGAACCACAGCAGCTTGATCTGTTTTTTCATGGGAAGAAGGCATTTTCAGCTCATCCCAGTCAGGCTCACCCAACGCACGTTGCCCAATATTCTGTGATGTTTTCTGTTTTGCCCCACCTTTACCGCCTAAGATAAGCTGAACAGCGACACCTTGCGCAGCACTACGCTTATGCTCAAACTTTGCATTTTTTTCTACCTCATTAACTGTGGAAGAGACGGCATTTTTTTGAACGTGTAAGAGATCAGCTTTCTTCTTGGACTCTGCCTTCAGGCGGGCCTCTTCAGCCTTCTTCTTCGCTTCCGCTTTCAGGCGAGCCTCTTCAGCCTTCTTCTTCGTTTCCGCTTTCAGGCGAGCCTCTTCAGCCTTCTTCTTCGCTTCCNTTCTTCTTCGTTTCCGCTTTCAGGCGAGCCTCTTCAGCCTTCTTCTTCGCTTCCGCTTTCAGGCGGGCCTCTTCAGCTTTCTTCTTTGCTTCTGCTTTCAGGCGAGCCTCTTCCGCTTTCTTCTTTGCTTCTGCTTTCAGGCGAGCCTCTTCCGCTTTCTTCTTTGCTTCCGCTTTCAGGCGAGCCTCTTCAGCCTTCTTCTTCGCTTCTGCTTTTAGGCGAGCCTCTTCCGCTTTCTTCTTTGCTTCCGCTTTCAGGCGAGCCTCTTCCGCTTTCTTCTTTGCTTCTGCCTTCAGGCGGGCCTCTTCTGCCTTCTTCGCTTCTGCTTTCAGGCGGGCCTCTTCTGCCTTCTTCTTCGCTTCCGCTTTCAGGCGGGCCTCTTCAGCTTTCTTCTTTGCTTCTGCTTTCAGGCGAGCCTCTTCCGCTTTCTTCTTTGCTTCCGCTTTCAGGCGATCCTCTTCTGCCTTCTTCTTGGCCTCTGCTTTTAGGCGAGCCTCTTCTGCCTTCTTCTTGGCCTCTGCCTTCAGGCGAGCCTCTTCTGCCTTCTTCTTGGCCTCTGCCTTCAGGCGAGCCTCTTCTGCCTTCTTCTTGGCCTCTGCCTTCAGGCGAGCCTCTTCTGCCTTCTTCTTGGCCTCTGCCTTCAGGCGAGCCTCTTCTGCCTTCTTCTTGGCCTCCGCTTTCAGGCGAGTCTCTTCAGCCTTCTTCTTGGCCTCCGCTTTCAGGCGAGTCTCTTCAGCCTTCTTCTTGGCCTCCGCTTTCAGGCGAGTCTCTTCAGCCTTCTTCTTCGCTTCTGCTTTTAGGCGAGTCTCTTCAGCCTTCTTCTTCGCTTCTGCTTTTAGGCGAGCCTCTTCCGCTTTCTTCTTGGCCTCTGCCTTCAGGCGGACCTCTTCTGCCTTCTTCTTGGCCTCTGCTTTCAGGCGGGCCTCTTCAGCTTTCTTCTTTGCTTCTGCTTTCAGGCGAGCCTCTTCCGCTTTCTTCTTTGCTTCCGCTTTCAGGCGATCTTCTTCTGCCTTCTTCTTGGCCTCTGCTTTTAGGCGAGCCTCTTCTGCCTTCTTCTTGGCCTCTGCCTTCAGGCGAGCCTCTTCCGCTTTCTTCTTTGCTTCCGCTTTCAGGCTAGCCTCTTCAGCTTTCTTCTTTGCTTCCGCTTTCAGGCTAGCCTCTTCAGCTTTCTTCTTTGCTTCCGCTTTCAGGCGAGCCTCTTCCGCTTTCTTCTTTGCTTCTGCCTTCAGGCGGGCCTCTTCTACCTTCTTCTTCGCTTCTGCCTTCAGGCTAGCCTCTTCCGCTTTCTTCTTGGCCTCTGCCTTCAGGCGAGCCTCTTCCGCTTTCTTCTTCGCTTCTGCTTTTATACGTGTCATGTCCGCTGTTTTTTGAGCGATGACAGCTTTATGGCGCGATAAGATACCAGACTGTTTTTTTGCAGCCGTGGTGAAGCGATTGTTTTTCTCTTTCAGAACCAACGCAAATTGATGATTAGCGACCAACCATGATTTTTTAGCATAAGCTGCCATGGCTATATGAAAAGAAGCTTCAGATCGATTATCACCTGCATTTTTTAGCAAAAGCTTAGCGGTCAACTGACCTGCATGAAAATTAAGAAGTTGCTTGTGCCATGCACTAACTTGGCTATCTCCCAAGCTTTGTTGTAATTGCGTAGAAGCATCTTGTTCTTGTAGACCTAGGCGAGCCAAGAGCAACCACAAATGCCCTTCCATCCGGCGAAAACGTGAGACTTGGCGAACATAACGATCCAAATGTGTAACGGCTTGTTGCCAGTCACCCGAGATAACAGATAACTGACCTAGCCCTAACCGAGCTTTGTGGGCTAACGGCCAGGCGGATAACGCTTGATCAAAATCTTTTTGTGCGGAGGGTAGTTGATTTAAATCCAACAACAGTTGGCCACGATTGCTAAGAACAACCCCTTGCCCAACACGATCTAGCTGCCCAGCAGCAAGAGATTGCGTAAACAGATCAACCGCTTTCTTAAAATCCCCTTGCTTAGAGGCCTTAACGCCCTGCTCTGCAAGCGAAAGAGCATCCGCTGCGTGCACAACACTGATACGCACCCCAAAAAGTACGATAACAACAAGTGCTGCCATCCACATAGAGTACGTAAGCGATCGATTGGTCATCCGCGTCATATCCCAAGCCATGAAAATGTCCTACCTCTGTTACCTAAGCCATGGTGTTGGTACTTGGCTACCTAGACGCCAACGCACCAGACACTTTGAGAAAGCCAACTGTAATACACGTCCATCTTCCGCCATACCGAGAGACGATAACGCCCCAAACCCGTTTACTTCCAATATTTCGGTAGGGCGCACAGCCGCATGATCCACTAAAGAAATGCCGTGCAAAGGAGCCTGAGGATCCGCTGTCACAAGCCACACATAATGACCGCCCCAAACCCCATCCAAGACCCTACCATATTTCTTAGGAAAACGCGTTAATTCCGTGACATCACCCTTTTCTGAGAGAAACAAAATCATTTGACGATGCGTGTGGTAAATAAAAACACCCACCTTTTCTTGCCATACCATGGGTTTTAAAAAGGGAGAACATCCAACATCCATAGAAAAAAGATGGTCTGCTGGCTGAGTCAGACGCTCAATATCTCCTGATATACCTAGACCTAGCCAACACCCTATAAAGCCATTTTCACGATTACACAGCCATAAATTACCCTGCGCATCAACCGAGACATGGTGACAAACCTTAACACCATGGGGGGAAAGGGTTTTTATCTCATTTTCAATCAAATCCAACAGACGCAATCGACCCTGTTGTTGGCCATCTATGATCCAGAGCCAATCTTGAGAAAGACCGAGTGATATCGGTGTATCCAACCCTGCTTGAGTGGCTTGGCCATCATGGTGACCTGGCCTACCTTGACCAAAACGGGCAATAACCCCCTGAAATTCATCAACCAATAAGACTAGATGCTGGGAAGGTAATGCCAGAAACCATCTGGAGCAGCCACCTCCTGGACAGGGGTAGGAGAGGATAGAGCTCGGCGAGGTATAGCTCCAAGAAACAGCTGACATATGAAACCGCTTTCTCTAAAAAAGAGTTTTCCCTATCTAATCCATCGGCATCGTTGGCCGATAAGGTTAATATGAACCGATATGGTCCTATTGATAAAGCTCGTGAGAAGCTCATAACCGTAAAGGACTGGTCTGAATAGGGAGTTGGATGGATGGTAGAACAGCTAAAACCCATCAAAATTGGTGGTGGCAAATTAGAGGCTTTTCCTGAACGCATCCGTGCTTGGCGCGCAGGAGAAAACCCAGGCCCTATTGCCATAGAAGTGTCCGTCATCGATGGTTGCAATCATAACTGCAGTCACTGTGGACCGCAGTTTTTTTCCCCTTACGATAAAACCAAACAGATGGACCGGAATCTATTTTTACGGTTTTTAGAGGACTTCCATAGCATGGGCGGCAAAGAGGTCTATTTTGCCGGCTCAGGAGAGCCCCTACTCCACCCAGAGTTTGCCACCTTTATGCAGCACGGTCGTCAACTGGGGCTGGATATGACCTTTAGCTCCAATGGTATTCCACTAACAGCCAAACGTATCCCTACCATCCTGCCCTATACCACCTGGGCACGCTTTAGCGTCAATGGTGGTGATCAGAAAACATACCATCAAATCCATCGTGGTAAAGTAGAGGATTTCAACCGCTTAAAAGAGAACCTTACTGAGGCTATGGCTTACCGTAAAGCGCATGACCTACCTGTGAAGCTAGCTATGCAAATGGTTACTTATGACGACAACTGGCGCTCTCTACCGGATTTAGTACACCTTTTTCAAGATTTGAATATGGATCGGTTAATCGTTCGAAATCGCATTAACCGTGATGGACAAAAAAATGCGGTCACCGAAGATATTTTTCCCATCCTAGAAAACGCCGCCCAAGATCCAAGAGTGGAAGTGCGTTGGCCGAGTTTTCCTAAGCCGGGTGAATCTTTGCAGATTGCCCCAGCCGATTGGCAACGCTGTGACGGTATTCAGTTCCGTACAAACATGGATTTTGACGGCAACCTAAACACCTGTTTTCGGCACTGGTACCGAGATAGTGGCTATGGAAATATTCATCAACATGATTTTAAGACCATATGGAATAGCCCTAAAAAACAAGATGTTTTTGAACTTGTTGGAAGTGGATGCGATAAAAAAGATTGTGCAAAATGGTGCCAAGTATCACGGGATAATAAGTTTTTAGATCCCTTGGAATAACAGCTTCTCGTTCAGTTATATATAGGGGTACAGTTTTTGCAATTCTGCACAGATGGCACGCTACCTTAAGAAGATGAAAGGTAGCTTTTATAAACTCCTCTGCTGCAACGGTTGCTAACAGATCATGACTGAACCTACCTCCTTCGATCTCGGTCAAGTACTCACCAACCAGTTTGGCGAACGCTACCTTCAAGAAATCAATGGCGAATCCTTTTCTAGAACAGGATCCATCGCCTTTTTCAAGCAGCACTATAATGAAAAAATTTGGGGACCTGATCGATTAAATATCGTCTTGGGAACCGACTCTGGACTGTTGGTTCACTACATACATCAAGAGGTTCTCAAGCCAGATTCAGGCATTCGGGTTCTTTTTATCGAACTACCCGATGTCCTGGAACGTCTGGAAAAAGAGGGAATGCTTCCCGAACCAATCAAAGGCCGGGTTGAAGTTACCACACCTGAAAATTGGATGGAGCGCGCCAAAGAAACGTTCAATATTACAGATTATTTTTACCTGGATGCCATCGGTAGACTTGAGTCTGTTGGAGCTTTGGATGCCATACACCCGGGTTACCTCTCTGTCTGGGATAGCTTGACCAATGAGTTCTTACAGATTGGAAAAGCGATTATCATGCAGACGGGTAACCATGTCTTTGCCCGAACTGGCCTGCAAAATCTGTCAGAAAATCGTCTTCGCGCAAAATCTATGCATGGTTTATTTGAAGGGAAAAGTGCCGTAATCCTAGCTGGGGGCCCTTCCCTTTCTGAAGCCTATGAAATGGTAAAAGCCAACCGAGATAACCTTGTCGTCATGGCGGTTGCTCGTGTTGCAAAAAATCTACAACAACATGGCATAGTCCCTGACTTTATCTTTTCTATCGATCCTCATGAACTCTCTTTTAACAACAGCCGAGAGATGCTTCATTACTGGGAAAAAACCTTTTTTATTAATCTATACCACGTATGCCCCATGCTCTTGGGTCAGTGGCAAGGTCGAAGTGCCTACCTTGGTTCATTGTACCCCTGGAAAAACGAATTCGATGCCAAAGAGCAACTTCAAGGCTATCCAGGCATTACCGTTTCTCACCAAGCGCTGGGATGTGCCATTGATATGGGTTTTTCCCGTATTATTTTATGTGGCATTGATTTGTGCTTTAGCAAAGAGGGTTTTACCCACGTTCAAGGTTCACTTGAGAGTGACGTGGGACCTTTCTTGGCCAATTCCCGTTATCAGGTTGAGACCAATAATGGTGAGATCGCCGAAACACGCTACGATTTTTTTAGTGCCATACCCGCACTCGCTCAGCTTGCCCTCTATGCCGAGGAGCACACCTGTCAGCTTATTAACCCTGCCCCCTTAGCCGCCAAAATTGAACGGGTTGAACATAAAGCCTGGGATGATCTCACCTTCGAACCGTTGGGTCTATCGGTTAGCGAAACACTTGATGTGGCACTACCTGAGGATAGTCGGGCCAACCGTCTTGCCCATTACGAGATGGTTCTCAAGGAGTTGACCCACGCCCGTAGTGAAGTAACCAAAGTGCGTAAACTGGCTGAAGAGGGTCTTGCTTGTAACAAACGACTGTTTGGTAAAAAAGGCAAGCAGGGGGATTACTCCGCCAAACTGCGTATGGACCAAGTTGAGGAAGATCTAGATAAAAAACACCCGGTTTTTTCGACCATGGTTAAACAGTGGGGAATTAAAGAGTTCTTACGCCTAATCCGGCCTGACAAAGATAAAGGCTGGACGGATGAAGAGATTGAGCAAACCGGTGAACGTTACTACAAAGCATACAAACAAAGCGCTCAGAGTGTTTTACAGTTTCTCAACGAAACCATCCGGCGGGTACAGATACGCCAAGAGGAAGAGAAACCAAAGCCAAATTTAAAAAATCTGTTCAAACAGTGGGAAGAGGATCAACAGCCCAACCGATTGGTCCTACTGGAACAACGCAGTGCATTTGAACGTCATCTCTTCCCAGCAAAGATGCAAGAGCGCTTTGAAGCGTTTGATGACTCATTTAAAGAGCAGATGACACACACAGAGACCACATTGAAAAAACGTCTAAAGGCTGAAACCAGCCCCATGACGGCACGTAATAAACTGCGTAATTTATTCCGCCAAAACAACAAAGAGATGCTCACACAACTGCGCACGGGAATACTTGGAAGTCAGTTTGACTTTAAAGAAGATCTTGCCGCTTTGGCCAATGGTTATATCCATGAGTTAAAAGAAGATTTTGAAGTAGCCTTGGGCCACTATGAACAGGTGGAACGGAAAGAGCTGTTAGAAGAGGCTAAGACGCGTATCTTACAAATCCTTCTAAAGAGCAACCGCATTGAAGAGAGTTTACCGGTCTTGGATGCCATGTCAGCGCACAACCCTGGTAAGCTCCCCTATTACGCCACCATGTTGGGTCTAACAGGCCGGATAGATGCCGCTAAATTAGCCTTTAATCACTATTTAGGTCTGGCACCGAATGATCTGATAACCCGCCTAAAATATGCTCAAATGTTAGAGAAGAATCAGCTTATTGAAGAAGCTAAAATCCAGGTTGAGCAGATCCTTGCTAAAGATGACAGCAACCAAGCCGCCAAACAGATGTTGCAACAGTTCTCAGGCGTAGCCTAAATGTGGCTCAACATAGACCAACAAAAGAGGTTCTCATGAAAAGCATAATGGTCACAGGTGGTGCAGGTTATGTAGGCTCTATCCTATTGCGACGCCTTTTAGAATCAAACTACCAAGTGGTATGTGTGGATAACTTGATGTTTGGTGGTGAGGCACTACTGGATATCTGGGAACATCCCCATTTCACCTTAGCCAAGGTGGATATCCGTGATGGCCAAGCTATGGATGCTCTGTTTGAGCAACAGAGCTTTCATGCGGTGATTCATTTGGCAGCTATTGTGGGAGACCCCGCTTGTTCCAGAGAATCGGATTTAGCCTATGCCACCAATTGGGAAGCATCTCTTGCCCTGCTAGAAGCCAGTAAAAAGAACAATGTAGAACGCTTCATATTTGCATCAACCTGTAGCAACTATGGCAAAATGGCCGACCCTGGTGGCTTTGTGCAGGAAGACTCCCCGCTGGCACCTGTCTCCCTGTATGCAGAGTTAAAGGTGAAGTTTGAAAAAGAGCTGCTCAACATGGCACCCCGTGAGACGTTTTGTCCAACAGCGCTCCGATTTGCCACGGTTTATGGCATTTCCCACCGTATGCGCTTTGACCTAACGGTGAATGAATTTACCAAAGAGCTTGCTATGGATAAGGAACTGGTGGTCTTTGGTGAACAGTTCTGGCGCCCCTATTGCCACGTCGCTGATTTTTCACGTGCCATGCTTGCAGTATTAGAAGCCCCCCGTGAAAAAGTCGCCTATGACGTCTTTAATGTCGGCGATAGTGAAGAGAACTATACCAAAGGCATGATCCTTGAGGAGCTACTGAAAATTTTCCCTCATGCACAAGTCAAACGTGTGCAGAAAAAAGAGGATCCACGAGATTATCGTGTCCGGTTTGAAAAAATTCAGGCACGTCTTGGTTTTAAAATTTCAAAAACGGTGCCCATGGGCATGCAAGAAATTTGTGACATAGTGCAACAGGGTGTCATCCCTAACCCGGAAGAACAGAAGTTCTACAATATTCCACATGAGGCTTGATCTATATTAAGTCCCTAGCTTTAAAACGGATTTTGCCAATCTCTTTACCCCGCCCTGAACCCAACCGTTCAGGGCTTTTTATTTTTCTCGCTTATAGTTTTTAATATCATTTTAAACATTTTATAATATGCTGATATAATTCAAAAAAACATTTTTCCCGGATTCGTATTTTTTGATTTGCACCCCCTGACAGAACGGCATAATGTATGGCTTGAAACGATTATTTATCACATTGCTCCATCCTTGGGAGGGATCCATGAGCGACATGTCCAGCATGAGCCCTGAATTCGATCATCTAAAAGAGTTGCTCGAAAAGTGCAAAAACGAGAATGACCCTGATAGAACGCTTTGCCACCTTCAGGCTCTGAAGACTTTCATCATGGCCTATGTTATCCAGCAGAATACACTGATGCATCAACTTCAGGGTGGTAAAGCCCTTGAAGGCGCCTCAGAAGATGCCTTGGTAGAAAAATGTGCAACCTGTGTGGGTGATTCCCAAAAGCTTATTGGCAAGCTCCATAAGCTGCTGCGCAAGTATGAAGACGAAGAGAACCTGGATACCATGGAGTTCCGGGCCAAGGCTTCACAACTGATCAATAAATTTGATAAAAATATGGATCGGTTTGAAGAGGTTTTTCACGCTGCGGCGTAAACTTCTTCTGCCACCGGGGACGGTGGGATGCAAAAAAGAGTGCAGTCATTATGGCTGCGCTCTTTTTTTATCCCATACTTTAGCCATGAAGGGGGCAAGTGTACCCAAAGTATTGGTGCGCGAAAAATGCCAGGCCACTATTCTGACCGATGAATGTAAAGAGGTTGTCGCTCGCACCTTACATACCTTAAACCCCGCCATGAAGAGACAGTTACCGCTCGTTTCTTATCAGGTTAATGAACACCGTACTACGTTTTAACTTTAAGCCTCGAATTGAATGAAACTGCCATACCCTGAAAATGCTGAGAGCCTGTGTGGGAACATGGCAGTGATCGACTCACCGCTTTAGCTTATGTTCATATCAAGGCTTTTACGATGAAAGAAACATGCTTTTAACACACCAGTACTTTTTTACGATCAGACCCCACCTTCAAAGCTCCAATCACAAATGATTTTTGTCCAAGACTAGACACGCAGGGTTGCATGGTGATGAATTGTATTTAGACCAAAAAGTCCCTTTCCTAGCGGTAACTTATATGTCTCTACGCCATCGAACTACGCAAGAATACACCGTTTATTCATTATCTTATCATTTAGCAAAGCTCAATCTTTAGGTGATGACATAGAATTAAAGACCAACAAGCATTATCAGGAATAGATATGTATAAGCACATATTTAACACCATTTATTTGATATTTATATTGTATTTTCCGTTCCAAATCCTGCAATAGCACGAATTCAACTCGATTTTTAGACCCATTTATGGGATGCTTAATGCATTCATTTAATATTTTAATGCTAAATACACATAATTCAGTGCATAATTTCCTATCTTTAGAAATATACCCATTCTTTTAGGTGTATTGTAGTACGCCCTCTATTTACCATCCAGATTGGTGTGGAAGCCCTTCTTGGGAGAGCAGGTATGTCGAAACCGCAGCATCAAGACTTAGAGAATACGATCCAAAATTTTGCACGCGAAGCTGGTGGGCTTGGTGTTCAATTGGCGGATATTGCTCAAAGTGTCCATGGGGTCAATACTCAAGTATCCGATCAAGCAGACCGCCTTATCGACTTCCAACGCGGTATGCAAGAACTGTCCGGTAACAATCATCGGATTATGGATACCGTCACCTCTATGGCTGAAGC
Organism: Magnetococcus sp. PR-3; assembly: GCF_036689865.1. NCBI lineage: Bacteria > Pseudomonadati > Pseudomonadota > Magnetococcia > Magnetococcales > Magnetococcaceae > Magnetococcus > Magnetococcus organivorans. The sequence continues at coordinate 82,615 of NZ_JBAHUQ010000029.1, read as the reverse complement.
GGCCGATACAGCATCAAACCAGGTCCATGCTTCTCGCAAGCAGTTTAACGAGGCTATGCGTGTTATCAATGAACTGGTTGGGCGCGTTGATGAGACCAAAGACCTATTGGACGCCTTCCAAAAAGCACTCCGCACCGTCGCTAAAGTCACAGATTCCATTAAAAGCATCGCCGATATGACTAACGTGCTGGCCCTTAATGCAGCCATTGAGGCCGCAAGAGCCGGACAAGCAGGGGCTCGCTTTGCTGTGGTGGCTCATGAAGTAAAATCTCTTGCCACTCAAACCAGCAGCTCAACCCAAGAGATTGGTACAACACTGGAAGCCCTTTTTGTAACGGCTGAAAAACTTCTAGAAAATGGTAGTAAAAGTGTTGAGCAAGCCCATGCTGTGAAAGATCAATCCGAAAACTTAGAAGAGACCATCGGAGCCTTAGAAGATGTCATGGGTGGTGTGTATAAACAGTCCAAACATATCACTGGAGAGGCCGATGGTATTAATCAACAGTGCAGCTGTTTAAACGAATCTCTGGGTATGGCGACCTCTGGCATCACTCAATCTGCAGAACTGCTTAGTGATGCAGACAGACAAGTTAAAGGTCTGCTGGATAGTGGTGAAAAATTAATGCGCCTCACCCAAGAGTCTGGCGTGGAAACCGATGATACCCGCTTTATTGCCGTTATTCAGGAACGGGCGGCCCAGATCGGAAAAATATTTGAAAACGCTATTGCCAATGGCCGAATAACCCAACAAGAACTATTTGATACAGACTATCAACCCATACCCAACACCAACCCTCAGCAACACTTGGTGCCCTGTGTTGCGATTACAGACAGTGAGTTACCCCCCCTACAAGAAGCTATGCTCGACTTTGATGAGAAGGTCGCTTTTTGTGCGGCCGTTGATAAGAATGGCTTCTTACCCACCCACAACAATAAATTCTCGCACCCGCAAAACCCGGATGATCCAGACTGGAATGCAGGTAACTGCAGAAATCGACGAATTTTTGATGACCGCACAGGATTAGCCGCAGGTCGCAATACCAAAAACTTCTTATTGCAAACCTACAAGCGGGATATGGGAGGGGGCAACTTTGTGCTTATGAAAGATCTATCAGCCCCTATTTATGTCCACGGTAAGCACTGGGGCGGGTTACGCTTAGGGTATCGTGTATAAATCGGTAGAAAGCTGTTAATCCAAGATCAAATGATCTTCTAAGTTAGAGTGGGGTTGTAGATGACGTATTTTAACCCCTTTAAAATAGTTGACCACATTAACAACGGTATCTACCGTTCCACTTTTAAGGGGATGCCAAGAGGCCAGTGGTTTACCTGAAGCTAACAGACGGTAAGCACAATGATCAGGTAGCCAGTCATAGTGTTGTACCGTCAGTGGGGTAATGGTGCTGCACTCAGGGTTTTGTATTTTACGTTGATCGTAGCATCCACATGCTTGGCAACTAAGGTCATAGAAAGGGCAGATCAGGCTGGTCAGGTAGATATCCCCTCTCTCTTCATCCTCAGCTTTAACCAAGCAACACAAACCACATCGATCACAGAGAGACTCCCACTCCTGGGTGTTCATCTCGACCAATGATTTTGTCTCCCAAAATGGTGCTTCAGAGTCTTGTTTTGTGGTACTCACAACACACCAGCCTGTTTGGCAACATTTTCAGCTTCATCAATGAACTGACCCAGACTAATGGCGATCCCATCGTTCCAAAATGCCGCACCTGTTGGATCTAACCCAAAAGGTTCAAGCAGCTCGACCACATTTTTGGTGCCGCCTGCCCGAAGCAGATCCAAATAACGAGCCTCAAAGCTATCACCAATTCTTGCACGACTGGCATAGAGACTTTGTGTCAGCAACTCGCCAAAAGCATAAGCATAGACATAGAAGGGGCGATGGAAGTGGCCGACATAGCTCCACAGTGCATTGGTGTCTTCATAGGTAAAGACACTGCCTTCTGGACCATAGAGGTCAGAAGCGGTCTCCATCCAGATCGTATCCATATCTTTTGCAGAGAGACGACCATTGGCCCCATGTACTTGACGCTCAAAGTTAGAAAACCCAATTTGTCGTACCACTGAGTTAAGAATATCTTCAATCTTCTCAGTCAGTAGTGCCAACAGGCCAATACTGTCTCCTTGGTCTCTGAGCCGTTCTCTTAAAAAGTTAAAGGTAGTCATCTCCCCAAAAATGGAGGCTGTTTCAGCATACGCCATAGGGGCGCTGGCCATGAGAGCCCCCTGAGCATGCCCAGCTAAGATGCCATGGATACCATGACCAGCTTCATGAGCCAGGGTCATAACATCACGGGTTGATCCTTGGTGATTAAGCAGGATATAGGAAATAGGCTCACCACCAGGAAGTACCACAGAGTAGTTAAAAGCACCACTTTGTTTGCCTTCTCTAGGGGCAACATCAAACCGACCCTGCTGATCAAACGCCTCAATCATCTTCGCCATTTCAGGGCTAAAACTACGATAGGCCTGAACCACAAGGTCCAATCCCTCTTCATAGGGGATATTACTCTCTGCTGAAAAAGGTAAAGGCGCGTTACGATCACTCCAACGCAGCGTTTCCTGCCCCAACATTTTAGCTTTAAGCTGATAATAACGTTGGGCCAGAGGAGCGGCACGGCTTGCCACAGCTTCATGTAGGGCTTCAACCACAGCATCGGGAACTTTATTACCCAGGTTGCGCGACTGCATGGGGTGTTCATAGCCACGCTCACGATCTTCAACCCGCTTTTCACCTACAACCATGTTTAAGGTTTGGGCAGAAAACTTAGAAAATGCGCCATCCAACCCAGCATTAACCAAACGCTGTACCTCCGCACGCTGATCTCCATCCTGGCTGGTATTCAGGGTGTGCAGCATTTCAGTCAACGTTTGGGCACGGTCTTGATACGTAAAGCGAAGGTCTGCTTCAATTTCATCATAAAACTCTGCCCAGCTATCTGAACCAAACGTTGAGCGTTTGGTTAACGCACCTTCGACCTCCTCACTCAGCATAAAGGGTCGGTTACGTCTGACCTCTTCAAGCCAGGGTCGGAAAAATGTACAGGTTTCTTCCTCAAGCAAAATTTGGAAAATACCATCATCCATCTGTGCAATCTCAATGGTAAAAAATGACCCATACTCACCAAACGCACGATCTAGTCGTGTTTTGGCTTCATACAGCTTTTTTTTCACAGCCTCATTATTAAGGTCAGCATAAAAGCATAATTGAAGATAGAGATAGAGCTTACCCGTGAGCTCACTAATCGTCTCATTGGCTCTTAACGCATCCCCAAGCTCTTGGCCAAGGTGCCCTCTAAAGCGGGTGAAAAAATCCTTATAACGGGCCTCTACTTCTGCAAGATCTAATTCCAGTTGCGGATCATCTAAGCCGTGATAAAGATTATCTAAATTCCACTTTTGAATCGAATTTGGCACATTCATAACCGTTAACCTACAGAGTGTTCTTGAAGACCAGCCATCATTAATGGCCGATAACGCTGCATAAAAATACGAACCCCATCTGCATACAGCCAGGGGCTCTGCTGTAACTGAGCATGGAGTAGATTAAGATCCATCGACCGACTGTTGATCGCTTCCCCATCAACAAAGGTCAGAGGGCCATCATAAACCCCAGCATAAACCACCACATTCAGCCGCTTAACCCACGGCTTACCATCCTTTACCTGAACAAAAACCCCTTGCCAGGGGTCATAGTCAATCATGCGTATAAGGGCATGTTCCTGAAGATCTAATGTGCCTGAGTGCAACCGATGTATATAGTCAAATGGAGATGGGGCGATCTCAATATTGGTTAGACCGATCTCTTCTCCCATCTCTTTATAGACATTTTCCTCAAATGCTGCGTGGGGCAGAGTCGGATCTTCTGTAACCACATGTCCACCAACGGCTTTATCCCACATATAGGGGTTCTCAGGCTTATCTCCGCGCTGGACCAAACGTACCTGACCAGTGGAGGTCATTAGAATAATATGTACAACAGGTAACGCTAATGGGGCATCACCACACTTACGCGCATGGTGACGGATCTCCTCCATTAACGCAGAACGGGGCCCTGTTTTTACCCACTGCCCCTGTGCATTGGTGGCATGAAGCCACTCTTCACCCGCCATAATTAAAACGCACCGGGTTGAATGCGATAGATGTCTGGCTTTATGGGGTCTGCAATGTAAGAAAGCTGCAGGTAACTACGTGGATCAATAATGACCTTACCCTCTTTATCTTTCTTTCCGGTGTCCACACCGCGCACACTTAACTGTAAGCGGACTTCACGGTTTTTTTGGTCCCGTCCTCGGAAATAGAGAATATCCTGCTGACTCTGCATCTTACCCACAATTAACGAGTCTGGCTTAAACCGGTAGCTTTGGAAATAGTTGGCCAAATGATCTGCCGCAACTTTTAAATCATCAAAGCTGGCTTTACTGCTGGGGTTAACCAAATTACCCCACGTTACATTAACATGTACCAAACGCTTGGACCGGTACCCCATAAAATAGGTCACAACAGCGGGCCCTGCCCCCTCGATAAGGTTATTAACCTGTAGAGAGAAGACTTTCTGTTGATTATGCTTATGCTCTGTTTTCCCTATCTTTTTATAGGGCTTTGGGAAGTTTTTCTTTAAAGCTGCCAATAACTGCTTTTCGGCCATACCAAACTTGGCACCTTTATATCCTTCAACCTCAAAGGCAGGTAAACGCTTTTTAGGTTTTGGGGCATCTTTGGCCTCAGCAAATGGAACCCAAAGCAATACGGCACAGATCATACCCACCACAGATTTCATCAAAAACATATGCATTACCCTCTTAAACGGATGTGGGGACGAACCATTTGGCCGTCCCCACCCCTACTCATTCATATTCTATCCGACTATTGGCCTATGGGATCCCCAGGATTAATGGTCATGGTAACCACACCACGATCCACCCCACCAGGTCCTTTAACTTTAAGACTAATGGTCAAAGGTTCTGCCATATCCATGGGGGCTGTACCAGACATTGTGGCGGTTTCGGCATCATAGGTTAACCACTCTGGCAACGCACCACCCTCTACATCAATTTCGTCAACAACACCATTTTCACCCACATAGTCCTCTAGGTCGATATCAAACCGGCGACCTGCAGGCAGCTCAACATCTAGAGGTACAACCGAAGGGGTCGCCGCAGGAGCTGCCGCGGTAACCGTACCACCGGTATTTGGAGCATCACCACCAGGCTCATCGGTCGCTAAACCAAAGGGCTCCTGAGGTGCAACATCCGTATCATACGCACTATCTGGGGTCATTTCATTGGTTTCTGTACCTGTCCCCCCCCCCAAAGTTGGCAATGTACCCACTGAGTTTACATTTGGCGGGGGCTCACTACCCACTAACGGCGGTGTATAGCCTTCGGTATTAAACGCAGCTGTATTGGTTAAATAGACATTGCCCGTTTCAAGCACTTGGTTCTCTGTATAGTTATCATAGAGTGTTTCCAAGCGAAGGTTGGAATAGGTAAGGCCATTAAAGCGATCTTCAAAGCTGGGGTTAAGGTCGTATACCATCCAACGCGAATTGGCGGTTTGGATCCCATCACTATCGTCACTGTTGGTAAACGCAGCCCCAGAGACCAACACCACAGCATAAGACCCTGACCCAGAGCTTAACACTTCATGCCCTGAGCTAATGGTTAGGTTACCCCCTGCCCTTAGCCAGATCAGATCTGTGGCATTTAAACCTGAAGTACCTGAAACCGTACCCACTGTGACATCATCGGTATCCCGGAAATAGAGTGTACCGCTGGTGGAGGATGCTGCCAGCGTGTCCACATCGTTACCGGTCTGCTTCATGGAGACATTGCCCCCCGTTGTGATCAGCAACCCTGTTGATGTGACACTACCACCGGTTTGTGAAATACCACTGCTACCTGCGGTCAACCCCAAGGTCGTGGCGGTAATGGTACCGCTACTCTGGGTTATTCCACCACTACCACCGGTTAAGGAGACTGTCGTACCCGTAACACTCCCCCCATTTTGCGTTAACCCGGTGCCCGCATTAACCGTAATGGTTGTACCACTAATGGTACCTGCACTCTGCACAATGTTGTCACTGGTTGCCGTCAAAGAGAGTGTACCACCACTGATGGTACCGTCCGTTTGGGTGATATCACTGGCTGCTGTCATGGACAGGCTGGTGGTCCCGGTCATGGTACCGTCCGTTTGGGTAATATCGGTTCCAGCCGTTAATGACAAAGCATTGGTTGCCGTCATGGTACCTGTGGTCTGAGTAATAGCACCGGCCGTTGCTGTTAACGACAGTGTTGTACCACTAAGGGTACCTGTATCTTGGGTAATGGAGCCTGCGGTTGCTGTCATATCCATGGTCGTTACAGTGATATCACTACTGGTAATGCTGATGTTATCACTGGTTGCGGTCATGTTTAGCGTGGCCGCCGTCAAATCGGAACTACCCGTTAAGATGACATCACTACCCGCTGTCATGGTCAAGGTCGTTGCTGCACCCAGGTTACTGTCACTGCTTAGTGAAATATCCTCACCAGCCGTCATACCAAAGGTTGAGGTGGAGGCCGTTAAATCGCTGTCACTGAGTGTAATGTGATTACTGGTTGCGGTCATAGAGATCAAACCAGCCGTGGCATCACTGCTGGTCATGCTAATATCACTACCCGCACTCATGGTCAGTGAGGTTGTCGCCGTCAATGGACTGCTGGTTAGGGTAATATCCCCTGTGGTGGTGGTCATTGACATGGTTGGTGCTGTCACCGTGCTGCTGGTCAGGGTGATATCACTGGCAGCAGCCAAGGTTAATGCCGTGGTACCGGTGATGGCACCCGTACTATGCACAATATCACCACTGGTGGCGGTCAAACCGATGGTCGCACCACTAATGGCAACGGTACTTTGAATACCATCATCACCAGTAACACTGATGGTACCACTCCCTGCAGTAACAGCCTGACTAAGGGTGATGATACCTGCTTCTGAAGAGAGCGTGGCATCACTGTTGGTGGTAGAGAGCCCGGTTGTGGTCACCACATTACTGCTATCGGCATTACGCAAGGTACCGGTGATGGTGCCCACGGTAAATGCGGTTGAGTTGTTAAAGGTAAAGCTACCACTACTGGACTCTGCAGCCAGTGTAGAGATGACATTTGACCGGCTTAATGTCGCCGCGCCACCTGCACGAATCCGTAGACTGGTCGCGGTGACAACACCATCAGACTGGGTAATGGCACCACCAGAATCCAAACTGACGATCTGACCACTACCACTGACGTTATCCCCCAAGGTTAGGGTCCCTGAGGTGTTCTTAATTAAAATCTCACCACTGGCTGTGGTAATACCGTCGGTATCCAGCGTTGCCCCATCGATGGTGCGGTTTACATCTTCAATAGCCAGGTTATCACTATCCACATAGGCCAAAGTCCCCGTACCTGAAATCGATACCGCCAAGTTATCCACATCATTACCACTTTGAACCATGGTAATGGTGGCACCAGCAATCATCTGTAAACTACCCGCTGTAACCGCATTGGCACTCTGGGTAATGGTGCTTGCACTCTGGAACGTGGCCCTACCAGTACCAGCAGAGACATTTTGCGACATGCTTAGTGTACTGGTGGTGTTCTTAATATAGATATCACTATTGGATGCACTGGTATCTACACCGGCTGTGGTACTGGCCAACAGCGTACTGGTTACCGAACCAAGCGCCAGATCATCGCTATCTTCAAAGCTAAATGTGCCCAAAGCACTGGCACTTAACGTATCGACATCGTTGGCTTCAAGTAGAGAAACATTGCCAGAGGCTTTAACCTGTAAGGAGGAGGCCGTCACGGTACTGCCGCTGTTTTGCGTAATGCTGCCCCCCGCATCCAGCGTCATGATACCCGCACCCGTGGTTAAGGCTTGATCCATGGTCATGGCCCCACCACTTTTGATGTAAGCCTCGCCATCACTGCCTGAACTATCTATACCTGCGGTGGTCACGTTATTGCTACCCAGGGTACCTGTGATGGAGGTGATGTTTACATCATCGGTATCCACAAAATAGACAGTACCGGTAGAACCTGTGATTAGGGCAGACAAATCATCCACATCGTTGCTGCTCTGGGCCACCTTAATGGTTCCATTGGCGCGCATACGTAGCTTACCAGCGGTTACCGCACCCCCTGTCTGGGTAATAGCCCCTCCTACATCCATACTAACGGTACCCGTACCAGCACTTACATTTTGCGCCAGTGTTAAGGTGCCGGAGGAGACTTCAACATGCTGCTCTTTATTGGCTGCTGAGGTATCCAAGCCACTGTAGCTGTTGCTATCGAAGGAGGAGGTCCCACTGTTCCACTCAGAAACAGAGATGGAGGTGACCGTAACAGAGTCGGTATCTTTATAGGTCAGCGTACCGTTGCTCACATAGGCCGCCAGCTGATTAGTCTGGTTGGATTGATACAGGGTGATGCCTGTATTAGCCCGTGCAATCAACTGGTAGGAAGTAATGGTAACGCCACTACTTTCGGTAATACTACCACTGCCTGTGGTATCCAAGAACACCACGGCACCACTAGCATCGCCACTGCTATAGCCCGTGGTCACGGACTGATCCAAGGTCAAACTGCCTGTGGAGAGCACCACATTGACATTGCCACCATTGGTGGTAATGCCACTCACCCCATTCACGGTACCAATGCTTAGATTCTGAGCTTGGGTATAGGTAAACTGGGCACTGGTATCGGTCATATTGACAGCCAGTGTATCGATATCATGACTACCGATATTCAGGTTGGTGTTGCTTTTGGCATAGACCTGAAGGCCTGACCCCACCAAAGAGGAGGTGGCGTTTTCAACCACACTGCCTAGTAGGGATTTCAGGGTAATATTCGCTTTGGTACCACTATTATTGGTGGTGATGGTGGTATTGGCATCAATGGTCAGATTACCCGCCGTAGAGCTGTCATCGGCAGAAGCAGTGATCTGAACATCTCCTTGCACTGTGGTGATGCCTGCCTGACTGTTCACCGTAGTGATAGTCAGGTCATCGATATCCGCAAAGGTAAAGCTGGAACTTGTACCGGTTAAAATGGCGGCCAGATTATCTACATCATTGGCGGTATTATCCAACGCGCTGCTGTCTGCAGCTTTAATGTAGAGGCTCTGTAAGGTGACCTGACCACTACCTGTATCGGTCACAGCACCATCATTGGTGATCAGAATACCGGTTCCAGTACCCAACGATACCAACTGCGTCAGAGAGATATGACCACCATCACCCGTATCCTCCGTTGCGGTCAGGGTAAAGTTACCGTTGGTGGTGGTCACCCCGGTTTTAGAGACACTGCTCACCGTTACGGTACCGATCTCTACCCCATCGGCATCGACAATCTCCACCGCGGAGCCTGATGTGGCGGTTTCCACCGCTAAGGTGGTGATGTCGTTGGTGGCATCGGTCAAGGTAATGCCACCCCCTGTGGTTTTCAGGTACAGGCTACCCACCACCGCTTCCATATTGGCCGTTTGGGTAATGCTCCCGGCTTCAGCGGTAATAAAGGCACTGCCTGTAACCGTGACCCCTTCAAGGGTAACGGACTCTGTATCCGACACAGTATCAAAGATAATAGCAGCCGAGGCGTTGTAGGTTAGATCTGCACTCACATTAGCCGCAAACTCATCGACGACATTACTGTTGGCCATGGTGGAGTTGCTGGTCGCCTGAACCATCAGCTTATCTGCGGTAACAATGGCAGTACCGGTTTCATTGACCGCACCTGAGTCACTGTCCAAGCTGACCACATCACCATTTGAGGTAATGTTTTGGGCGATGGTGATATCTCCATTGGAGGTATGCAACGTCACACCCGTTGTCGCAGTCAAGCCCGTCTCAGAACCAACGGTTGTCACCGTCAAGGCTTTACTATTTTGCAGCCAGATATAGCCTCCGGTGGTGGTCGCCCCCATACTGCCAACCGCATTGGTCGAAAGACCCAGGTCAATATTACCTGTCGCCGTCATGGAAGTACTGGTTGCAGAATAGAGCGCACTGTTGGTCTCATCCTGCACAATGGTACCGCTGGTTGCGGTTAGGTAAGAAGCATCATCCACAGTCAGACCTGTGTAAACATTACTCTGACCATCGGTGATTTTATCAAAGTTAATGCCTGTGGTGCTAACGTAGGTTAGATCCGCACCACTGCTGGTGGTACCCACAGTACCACCAATGTTCACAACGACATGGCCGTTATCCAGTGTCACAGAGCCTGAGGTATTCAAACCGAGTTGGTCCGCCGTAATCACCGCAGTCCCACTATCTGCAATGGTACCACTCTCTGCAATCAGACCCACAATACCCGTGCCCACATTGACATTCTGGCTAATGGTTAAATTACCACTAGACAGTTTAATGGTGGCATTTTGGTTATCCTGGGTAATACCGTTATCCGTTGTGGTGGTTCCATAACTGGTACTGGCAACTGTGCCAACATCCAAAGCCTGACTGTTCACCAGGTAGAGCTCTCCACCCGTGAAATCGGCAGACATGGTATTGATCGCATTGGAGCCTGTCAGTGTGTAAGCACCACTACCCAGCAAATGTAGCTTATCCACCGTGACGGTACCCGCCCCAGTTGCGCCATTTTGGGTGTTGATGGCTAAAACCCGGTTTTCTGAACTACCGGCAACGGTCAAAGCCCCTGTCATGACCACATTACCGCCGGTACCTGTCATGACCAAATTCAGGCTATCCCTAACCGTTGTCGCGCTGGCAACGGTCAGTGTACCGGTTAGTGCAGTACTGCTGGCATCTTGCTTACCGATGGTGATATCGGTGGTACCTTCATCAAAGACGTTGTAGCTACCTGAGAAATACGTGCTTTTAAGATAAAGAGAGGTGTGCCCCGTGGTGGTACCCAACTCAATATTGGTGGCCGTGCTGTAGGGGTTAATCCGTACTTCCCCGGTTGTCTCGATCTGCAATCGGCTTGTGGAATCGTTGGTAAAGAGCATGTCATCAGAGATCAGCGTCACAATACCAGAGTAGGTGGAGGTATTGCCTGCCTCTTGACTTTGACCGATGTACATTAAATAGCCAGCGGTCTCAATGCCATAACTACCATCTTTACCACCACTTTTACCTTTAAGGGTGATATTACCAGTTTCGGAGATAATGGAGGTACCATTGGTCTCCATATAGATGCCGTAGTTCTCATCACCAATATAGGAGTCATCATCGTTATACGCGCTACCACCGGTACCTGTAATGGCAATATCACCACCAACTGTTTGGATTAACGCGTTCTGGGAGACAACCACACCACCATAACGGTTACCAGAGGTCGCCGCTGTCACGCTGGATACATCACCCGTAATGGTAATACTACCGGTGGAGGTCGTACTCAGGGTGACTCGGTTATTACTCCCCTCACCAATGATCACACCATCTTTGTTATCCGAGGTTGAGGCCGCTGTGACCGAACCATTGATGGCAATATTTCCATCACCAGCACTCAGGGTAGAACCATTATAGATCCAGACACCTGCACCACCGGTTCCATCGGTTGGGGCCAGACCACTCACGGTGATGTTACCACCACTGGTGGTGATGGTTGAGTTGGTGATCTCAACACCGTAGGTACCCGAGGTATCATCAGGATCACCCGTTGCAAAATTACTGGCGGTTCCTGTTCTTCCGGTATCCCCTAAATCAATGGTTCCCCCATTGGTGGTGATGGTCGCCGTATCTAAACGAATACTCCCCCCCTTAATGGTGGAGTCCAAGCTGGTATCATAAGTATCCATGTAGATATTCAGCTTGGTGCTACTGGCGTTGGTTGTACCATCAATGCTGTAGTTACTAATGGCGATAGAACGGTGCGCCGTAATATAAAGATTACGTGCCGTACCGTCATTGTCATCGGCGACACCCAGATCAAAGGAGTCCTGCGTATAACTGGCGGTACCGGTTGTACCACCAATGGTGCCACCAACAATGGTGATGTAAAAGTTGGTTGAGTCAAACTCCAGACGGGTGTTGGATCCCGTGGTGTTGGAGGCTGTGATCATGGTACCAGAGGTACCTTTAAGATAGATCAGGTCCCCTTCACTACTGTCGGCACTGTCCGTTGCAAAGCTCACCTTGGAAGGGCCGGTAAAGGTTAAGACCCCCAAAGGCGCTGCTGCTGTACCTAGATCATCACGGAAGGTGACACTACCCGCGGTGGTACCTGAAGTTTGCAAGGTTAAAGCTTGAGGAATGATGGTACCACTGGGCGCACCTGAGGTAACCGCACCTTTAAAGTCAATGGCCCCCCCAGCACCCTCATACACCGCACCGTTAAGGTAGCCCGATGTCGCCAGCGTAACCGAGTATCCACTGGCTTTCAGGCTAACATCTTTATGGAACGTAATGGCACCGGAGGCGTTGGTATTACTGGCAATGTAGGAGGTCGTAATGGGCGTGGCATAGGCCAGCTCAGACGCTTTGTAAAAGACCACATCACCACCATTGGTACTGATGGAGCCTTCCAAAGTGGCGGTACCGCTGGTCAACGAAACCGAACCAAAGGTCACATTTAGCTTACCGGTGGTAGAAGAGATGGCATAACCGCTGCTCAATGTGACGTTATTATCCGCCGCAAAGGTCAGGGTCGCATCATCACCACTGGTTTTCGCAATATCCGCATTAATGGTGATATTACCGGCTTCAGATCCCCCACCATTGGTGGATAGGGTGACACTGGTTCCAGCATTTAACAGGGTCTCAATAGAGGTGCTCTGAACATAGGCACCCGATGCGTTGGCGGTATAGCCACCACTGCCATCATCCGTCACATTGGTATCAGTCTGGGTGGAAGAGACAATCAAATTATAGGGGTCAAATAACCACTGACCACCCACCCCAGCTTTCAGGGTGTTGCTACCATCCATCTGGAGATAGTGGCCTGAGGTCTCCGCTTTACCGCCCTGCCCTGCACTTTCGACAGAAAGGGTAGAGTCCGTCACTTTAGTCAAGCCGCCAGACCAAAGAACCAACGTGCCCCCTTCACCTTCATCACCACCTTCTGCCAGCAGCTGGGTGTCATCACTTACAATAACGGAGTCAGCTTCCTTAATGGCAGGATCTTTACCCTGCCAGCCACCACCGATATAAAGCTCACCACCTTTGCCCCGGCCAGACCCACCAGAGACATCCACCTTACTGGCTTTGATCGATACATCATCACCTGTAATGATGGTTTTCCCCCCATCACCATGCTTTGAGCCACCAGCAGCCACCAGTTGTGCTTCGTTCAGCGAAACATCACCACCAGTGAGTGTTAGCGTACCACCAGAGCCTGCAGCTCCGCCCCCTTGGACATTCAGAGTTGAGGACTCCACCGCAAGTGACTGCTCCGCGGTGACACGAATGTCCCCACCTTGCTCACCATACTCACCTGCTTGCAGGGACTGGTAACTGAGGATCTGCCCATTACCCGCAGAAGCGTCAACGGTGCTTTTCAGTAATGCGATGTTTTGGCCTTGTAGTTCAACTTGGCCACCCTTACCCCCACCCTGTGAGGAGAGTGTCGAGTGAGAAATATTTAAATTATCATGGCCTGAAACGGAGATCTGGCCACCCTCACCATTAAAGCTACCACCCTTTGTGTATAGCCTTGACTGGGATAAGAAAGTATCTGCGGCTGAGATGGTTATATTCCCACCGCTACCTTGATGGCTACCACCCTGTGCCTTGATGGATACACCACTTACAAGCGCTGAGTTAGCAGTTAAGCTGACCTGTCCACCACTGCCCTGGTGCGCACCACCGTCAGCATCAATCGTAGAGCTAGCAAGCAGACCTAACCCTTTAAGATTTAGGACAACCTTACCACCACGCCCTTGGAAGGAACCACCGGACACATCAATTTTTGAATTAACCATACCCATACGGTCGGCTTGAACATCAACGTGACCACCATGACCTTGGAAGCTTCCGCCGGAGGCCAACACAGTACTGTCAATTAACCTTAATTCGTTGGCAGAAATAGACAGCTTACCGCCACTGCTGAATGTTGAACCCCGTACATCAACGGTACCCTGATTAAGCTCTACATTGGCGCCAGTCAGAGAGACCTGCCCACCTTTGCTATCTAAGAAACTACTCTTTATGCCAGATGCTTGTAATGTCCCATTGACATGAATGTCGCCAGAACCACTGTCGATCTTAATTTCACCGGTTTGGGTATTGATCGTATTGGCCTGGACAAGACCTTTCATATTGATGGCGGATTTTAAAGCACCCGCAGCCCCACGGGCTGTCATCCAGACCCGCCCACCATCCGCAACAATGGCACCAGACTGATCAATTTGTGCTTGAGCCACCTCACCATCAACCGCCACACTAACCAAGCCACTGTCGGTCAGGTTGAGGTTAACCGCTTGCCCTGCGGCAAACACCACATCGCCTTTAGGGGTCTCAATGGTTCCTTGTGCATCAATATTACGCGCAATAAAAGAGACCAGCCCCCCTTCAGAAGCGTTAATCTGACCAGACTGCTGCACAATACTGGCATTACTGGGGTTGCTGAAGGCGTAGTTACCTGAGATCAGGTTTTGATCACTTATATTTGCGGTAGATGCGGCAATTCCCCCCACATTGACGGAGTGCCCCTTACCAAACACAATACCTGATGGGTTAATAAGAAAGACCTTACCCGTGGCTTGTAACGAGCCAAAAATCTGCGATGCCGTACCACCCAACATACGCTCAACCGCAATGGAGCTTATGTTAGGCTGCTTATAAAGAACCGAAGCCGCTGAACCAATATTATAGTTCAGTCGATTATTGATCAGAAGTTGGCTCGCCTGGTTCACCGTCATGGTGGAACCATTGATCACCGTCGTTGCTGAACCATGGCTAATCGTCGCTTCACTGGGTAAAGCGGTCGCCGCCGGGTCAGCCCATGCCATGGCCGGGCTTAAAGCCAACAGCCAAGCGGTGGTCGCCAATAAAGAGTGTGGCGGTTTGTTCTGGGGGGTATCTGCTCGATCCATGGTGCGCATCCCTACCCTTAAAATTTCACATCACCAATGATCCACAGACGTGGATCAAGGTTTTTGTTATCAGCATCAGTGCCATCACTATCCAGCCCTGGGTTCAAACCAATCTTCTTCGCCACCATCAGGTTAAATCCACCGACGTCGGCGTAATTGGCGGTTGCCCCCAACCCGTAGCCATAGAGGCTATATTCATTGCGGTCCCCTGCATCCAGAGCGGTAGACCAAAGGTCGGCATTTTGGACAATATGACCGGCATCAAGAAAGGCGTACAAGCCTGTCTCCCAGGCATAGTATTTACCCATGTTGCGGTGCACCTCAAAACTACCGATAACACCATGGTCGCCGGAGGCCTCACCCACAGGGTAAGCCCGTACACCAGTGGGTCCACCCAAAGACATCTTTTCAGCACTATCTAAGTTTTTAGTGGCAAGCTGCGCCTGAAGTTTGCCACGAATGCTCCAATTTTCTGTTCCCGTCACAAGCGCCGAGTGATCATAGGTAAGATTAAACTTACCGAAAATATCTTCAGTTCGGGCTGTAATGGCGTCATTAGCTTGGTTAGAGGCATTTTTGGAAAGGTCCACATTACCCACAGAGGCACTCAAGCCCCAGTTCACCTGATTGCCAGAATCCGTCAGATGGCTGGCTTCCAACCCCAAGGTTGCAACATCAACTTTGCGGTGGTTGAGTTTGTAGGTACCCATGTCGTTCCACATCTGTTTGCTTTGCAAACTCAGGTTCGCAAACAGAGAGTCCCGTTCCTCAGCCATAACGGCGTAGCGTCCATCCAATGACCAGGTTCGTGAGCTACTGGTCAGATCCAATATAGAGAGATCCTGACCAATCCCCATATTAATCGCGCTATATGCAGCCTCTAACGATCCACGGCTACCAACAGGAACCGAGAAGCTCCCTTGATGGATCGTCATATCATCCGACCGGTTGTAGCTATAACTAAAGCGCTCACCAAAGCCCATGGGGCTGTTGATGTTTAACGTTCCTCGGCCTACATGTGAACCCACATAGGCTGAACCGTAGTTGTCATAAGAGACTGTGCCAGAGAAGAGATTCTCCTCTTCCACCTTAATATTGACCTGCGTGGTGCCAGGGGTTGAGCCAGGCGCCAAGTCAGCATTAATGGATTTAACACCGGGGCGTAACTTGGCCAGACGAATGGATTTATCCAGGTCCGGCACATGCAGAGGTTCACCACCTTTGACTGCTGTCGCAATATGAGACTCAATAAACGCTTTACGAAGTCGCTTACCTGCCCCAGTTACCACAATACCGTTCACACCACTGGCTGGATCAACGACCCCCTCTAACACCTCAATTTTCAGAATGCCATCATCAGCACGTTGCGGCGGTAAAAAGGCCTGAGCCACTTTATACCCTTTGCCACGCAGTACATTGGCAACCGCTTCTGCGGCATTCTGCATTTCAGTACCCGAGAGATAGCGCCCACTGAAAGGTTCTAACGCCACAGTCAGCTCTTCTTCATCAAGCAAGGTCAAACCTTGCACCTCAAAGCGTTCAACAAAGAGCCGAGGCTCAACATCAATCGGCTTCTGTTTGGCTAAGAAGACCGAGGCAGGCGTTAAACCACGTACCGCCACAGCCATTTTACGTTTTTTGATATTGGCACGAGAGATCATGACTTGGGCATCTGGATGCCCATTTTCACGAAGAAAAGCCGCCACGGCATGGACCATCTGCTCAAACTCACCAAAGGTCAGCTCACGGCCTTTCCAGGGTGCGATCACTTCATCCACTGCGGTGGCATCGACCCCAGGGTGACCTTCCAGCTTAAAGCCATCTACCGATAATTTAAGGCTATTAAGCGAGGTCCGCTTACGGGGCATGTTGGCACGAATAACAGTACGCCCCCCAAGCTTGGGGAGTTTTTGAATGGCGGGAATACGTAAAGCCTGCTGACGGTTAATGCCATCAGAGATACGTTTAGCCTCTTCATTTGTTGGGACAGCCTCGACAGCAGAGGTCGAGAACAGGATCGTCGCACCGACTACCAGCGCAGTGCCAGTAAAGTAACGTCGATTGATCTTTGGTGTCGCTGGCATGGCCATCGAAAAACCCTATTTTGAGCGTCCCAACAGGAACAATCTAAACAAAACCGCATCCAAACACGATGCTTTCCCATGAAAAACAAAGAGAATACGCACTCATTTTTCAACGCGTCAGTTTACACCGCAACCCCGCTGAAAGTCTATGCCTTTTATTGGGTAAAACCAGCCTTACTCGAAAGGTCCCACTGGCTGCATCCACCACTTTATCGATAACAGAAACCCTGGCTTCGAATCTCTTTTTCAGTAAGGGCACTTCGATGAAGCGTTTTTCCCCTTTTTTAAAGCGATTAAGCTGTGTTGCAGGTACCACCAACTCCACATGCAGAGGATCAATCCGTGCCACATTCATGATTAACTCCTGCTTAATCATATCCCCCGGATCCCGCATACGATCCACCACAACCCCATCAAATGGCGCATAGATCTGACGTAGCTTTAGTTGCTCTTTACGCTCTTGCAGCTCCAACTGGCTTAACTCCAGCTCCGTCACGATTTCATCAAGATCTTGAGGAGAGATCAGTTTTTGCCGTTTTAAGGCCTTGTTACGGTCAACCCGTCGCGTGCCATAGGCTACCCTCACCTCTTGATAAGCCACCGCTGCTTTTTCCACACCGACACTCAATTGTGCCAAGAGCTGTCCACGGCGGATAAAGTCTCCACGGTCCACCATCACTTTTTCCAGCACCCCTTCAACCTGGGTACCCATAGCCGCTTGTAAAGAGGGTTCGATTAAGCAGGAAATAGGCCCTTCACTACCTTGGTGTCGCTGGCTTAAGGCCTCCATCTCTTGCAATAACGTATCAGGATTGGCTGCCGCCGTTTGTCTACAGAGCATTAAACTAAAAGCAAACAGACAAACTGTTAACCAGGATCGCAACATATCTACTACTCCAACTCTCCGGTAAAGGAGAGCGACTGCCTAAGTTGAAAATCAGTCTTCATTAAGTGTCGCCGCACACGTCGGTGACCACGGTCTGCATAGGACTGAGCCCAGCGGTAATACGCCATCCCCAACCAGCGTGCCAGAAAGAGACCGGGCATCCATGAGAGCCACCCTCGTAAGATATGGCCCACCCAGGGCAGGAATTTCTGAGTTAGCTCATCTTCTAAAGAGAGTATCTCTTGCCAACTGCCAGGATCCCCTTGCCGGGCACAACGCCCCGCAAGCTGCCGGTCCACCCGACGGTTATCATGGCGCTCGGTTAAAATAACATGAAGACCACCAATGGCCTTAACCTCTTTGGAGAGTTTAATGTCCGTACCGCGCCCGGCCATATTGGTCGCAATGGTAATGCCACCTTTATAACCCGCCTCTGCAATGATGCTATTCTCCTCCTGATCCTGCTTGGCATTAAGCACCCGATGGATCAAACCGACCTGCTCAAAGCGTTCACTCAACTGTTCTGACGCTGCAATGGAACGGGTCCCCACCAAAACAGGCTGACCATCCAACTGGCAGCGCCGCACCGCTTCGACAATGGCATCATCCGCCTGTTCACGCCGAGCAAAGAGGCTAATCGGTACATTTTTACGCTTAGAAGGTTGGTTAGGGGAGACACGGACGACCCCCAAGCCATACACCTCAGCAATCTCTCCGCCCACCTCACGACAGGTACCGCTCATACCGGATAACCTTAAAAAACGCCGGAAAAAGAGCTGAAAACTGATCTTGGCCAAGGTCTCCTTCGGGGGGGTTACCTCCACACCTTCTTTGATTTCTATTAACTGCTGTAAACCACGCTCCCAAGCCCGATCTGGCATGACACGACCGGTGGTCTCATCCACCACCATGATTTTGTCGTCTCGAATGATATAATGGACATCCAAGTCAAAACTATGCTGGGCTGTCAGCGCTTGCACAATGGCCTCTTCCCGACGGTGCTGCCCCTGCCAAACAGGTGGCAGGTCCGTACAAAACTCTGCTAATTTTTGCCCCCCCTCTTCGGTGATGCGCGGCGGCTCCTCTTCATCCCGCTCATAATCGACCCCTTGCTCTAACTTTTGGGAGAGCGCCCAGGCAGTATGCAGAAACTCTAACTCACTGGGGTCTTTGCTGGGAGCTGAGATAATTAAAGGGGTACGGGCTTCATCCACAAAAATGGAATCTGCTTCATCAACAATGGCGTACTGTAACCCTTTGAGCATGACCTGCTCTTTACCGCCCCCCACCAAGGCATCAAAGGCCATGGCCATCGGTTTCATGCGTTCCCCCAACTCAATACGGTCACGCAGATAGTCAAAAACCAGTGTTTTACTGGTACAGTAGACAATATTAGCCCGGTAGCCTGCCTGTTTTTCATCGGCATCCATGGTCTCTGTCACCACCCCGGTGGTCAGGCCTAGAGCACCATAAAGCGGACCCATCAGCTCGGCATCCCGACGGGCTAAATATTCATTGACGGTCACCACATGCACGGTAAACCCTGCCAAAGCAGCCGTTGCTGCGGGCAGCGTTGCGGTCAGTGTTTTACCTTCACCGGTATCCATCTCAGCCACATAAGCCTGCAGCATGATATATCCCCCTTTAAGCTGAGAGGGAAAATGACGCATCTGCAAAACACGGTGGGCCATGAGTCGAACATGAGCAAAGGCATGCACAACCAGGGCATCCTCCAAGCCATCTCGGCGCAGTGCCAATGTTAGCTCTTCGAGATCAGACCGCAGTTGTTCGGGGGGGAGAGGTGCCAAAGACCGTTCTGCTTTAAGTACTTTCTTGATCATGCGTGAAAGCACAAAGTGGTTGACCTGCTTATTACGCATCCAGGTTAAACGAATACGCTCCCCCATACGGTCTAGCCAACTTAATTCCAGATGGCCGGGCTGTTGAGGATAGGAATCGCCATGGAGAGAGAGGTTAAACATACCTTACACCGCAAACCGCTTGAGGAAGGTTTGGCGTAAAGAACGGTACCACTGCATCATCATAGGTTCCGGTTTATGCACAAAACGCACATACAAGCGAGACCCCAACGTTTGCGGACGCTCATCCCCAATAAAGGCCAGTTCAAACTGAAAGAGCGATACAATGGCCTTAGCCCCACCGCCTTCATCCATCGCCTCAGGATCCAAGCCAATTTCTCCCCCGCCCTGTAAAGAGAGCGCCATACTGGGTAGATCTTGACTGGCGGCGGGGACTTCTCGTGCAATACGGGCGGGAATAAGACGATGAATTTGATCCACGCTCCGCAACTCCACACCAACCGTGCGGTTACGCACCAAATCTACCGACCCTTGAGGCACCACCGTCAACAGTGAAAAACGGGCAGGATCCAACACATACCCCAATACGTCACCACGTAAGAGATAGCGCCCTTCAAAATCCTGTGGAGAGGGTAAGGCAAATGTACCGGCATGAGAGGCACGAATGTCCATCTGAGACAAGCGGTTTTGGGTATCTTCCAATTCTCGGACAACATGGCCCAGCTCATAATTTACAATCTGGCCGGCCACAGCGGATTCATCCGTCCGGGCCAAAACCAAGCGGTTTTCAAGTTCCAGCCTACGGGCCAACAGCTGTTCTTGACGGCTACTAATTTGGGGTTCTTTACAGGTGAGCAACAGATCACCTGCTTCCACCAAGGAACCAGGTGCCACCACGACTGTTTCACCATAGCAGGGCATGGGGGCGACAACACGAGATTGATCCGGCATCCAGATCACCCCCTCGGTAATGGTCGATGCCGTGACCGGGACAGTCCCTAAATAGAGCAACAGCCCCCCAACACCACTAAAAACAACCCCCATGGCGCGCTTGCGTTGCCCCGTTAATGTGGGGCTAAAAAAGAGAAACTTCACCCCCTTCATTAATGGCATCAACAGCATGGCATACCCAGCCCAAAAGGCCAGCAACACCCCGACAAAAAAGAACTGCTCAGCCACCATAAAAATAATGGCACCGGCAATGAACATTCGGTACACAAAGCTGGACAAGCCAAAACTGACCAACCACGGACCTTCCCGCTTACTCAAATGGGGGGGCTCAATATTTTTACGGACGCCATACAGATAAAAGCTGGTGAGATAACTGATATATTGGTTGGCTTTTTTACCCAAACTGGGGATCTCCAACCAATCGGCCAAGATATAATATCCATCAAAACGCAAAAGCGGATTAATGTTAAAAATCAAGGTGGTCATACCGGCCAACATGATGGTCTGGTAGAGAATAGCCTTGGTCAAGCCTGGGGAAGCGTTACTCCACAGCTCAATGGCAATAACTGCCACGGCCAGTTCCAGCATCATCCCCCCCATACCAATCAACATACGCTGCCCCTTACTACGCAGGGACATCGCATGACTGGCATCCAGATAGGGAATAGGCATTAGGGCTAAAAACATGAGCCCCATTTCGTGACACTGCCCCCCCAAAAGCTTGATCATTAAACCGTGACCAAACTCATGGATCAATTTAACCATAGGAAAAATAAACCAGAGCAGCAGAACATTCTCCGGTGTAAAAACCCGTGATATAACATCTTCTGTTAGGGGGTCCCAATGATAAGCAACTAAAAAGCCCCCCCAAATCATCAAGGCGAACCAGGCCACCAACAGGAGTTTTTTCCCCCAGGGACCAATCCACCCCACCATACCATTTAACAAACGGTCTGGGTCATACACGGGTATTTTGAGGGAAAGCGGGTTGGAGATGTACTGTTTGAGCTTCATTTTCTTCATCCGACCCGTGCGCTTATTCAGCTCCTCCAGGTCAGGTTTTCGATCACTTAACAGCACATTGGATTGATGTAACTGGGACAATAACTGCAAAATTTCATCTTGGGTTGGTGCTTCATCCCCTAGGGTCAGACAGGCATTTTGCCAAATATCTTCTAAGGTACGCACGCCATCCATCAAAGCCACAACCCGATAAGCCGCCGGGTTAATCCGCAAAAAGCGTCCACTGGCCAGATCTTGAATCACATACCAACGCTCACCCCGGTAGAGGTGGCGGTAGATCTGAGCCTGACTACGCAGTTTGGGTTTAAGCTTGGCCACCCGATACCAGGAAGTAGAAAAAAGTGCGGAGCTCATACCTTAGATCCCCAGCAAAGTCCACGCCTTCAGGCGTAGCCAATCACTAAAGCGGCGGGTCCAGATCCATAGAAGAAGACGCTCTTCTACCTCAATTTTCCCCACCCCTTCCATACCTGGCCGTACCAGTGCCACACCATCCAACAGCTCGGCCTCTACCCGAAAACGGTTGGTTCCCTCCTCGGCCATGGCCACAGGGGTGATCAAACCAATTTTAATGGGAAAACGCTCATTGGGCAGCGCAGTAAGAATCAACTGACCGATCTGTCCAGATATGACATGGGCAATATCCGACTCTTCCACTTGCAGTACCACGCGGTAGCTGTTCAGAGGTGCCAATTCAAACAAGGTCTCCCCTTTTTGTACAGCACTACCCAGCCGCTGGGTTAAATCCCCACTCACCACCAATCCAGCAAAAGGGGCGGTCAGTTGTGCCCGTCTTAACTTCTCCTGTGCCAAAGCTCGCTGTGCGGAGGCCTGCCGGGCTTGTGCCAGCGCAATGCGTACTTGGGCAGAGTTATGCTGAGCCTCAGCATCCTGAGCTTGCTTCATAAACTGTACTTGTTGACTGGCCCAACGGGAGGCTTCCAAACGCACCTCCCGATCGTCCATGGTCGCTAGCACCTCATCAACTTTGACATACTGTCCAGCACGAGCAGGAGCCGAAGCGACAAAACCATCAAAAGGTGCGGCAACCACACGCTGGGTTCCCCCTTCCAATTTGGCATCGGCAGCGACACGAAACATACCAGTGGTCAAGGTAAAGAACATACCCAAGGCGACCATGGTGATGAAGGTCAACTTCATCCCCACATGCCCCGCTCCTAACAGCCGCTCAAAAAAGCGCCCCAGACCTTTTAACAATCGGCGGGGTATGGAACGCTGGCTTTCGCGTTTTTCCAACAACACACGTCCCAAAATTGGCGGCAGCCCCATGGCCAACTGGTGCTGTGTTGCATCGATCTCCTGTTCAGACCATTCGTAGAGAAACACCCCATACTGACTTTCAGATACGAAAAAGGGGACCGACAAGACCACCCCATTACCATGCTGTTGGGTCAGAGCCAGGTGCTCACGCACCACCATTGGGGTACCCTCTTGCTCGGTTATGGATGGTTTGAGCTTATTATAATAAACAGGCAGGCCCTGATCAGCGGCTTCATTCATTGCCGCTTCAAGATCCTGCACCAAATCAATTTTTTTTGAGAAATCCGCCGAGTGAGAAAGTGCGGAAAACTTGACCATACCACGGTCACCAAAACCAAGAGAGACCCGATCACACCCCAACTCAACCGCTGCTTCTGTCAGAGTAATCTGGTAGGCATCCTGAGCTTTTTCAGCCTCAAGGGCACTCATCATCAGGTTCAGCGCCCGCATAAGTCGCTCGTTCAGGGCACTGTTAATACTGCCCTCTTCAGCAGGCTCCGCATCTCGATTCCATAACCAACCCAACCCCCACTGAATCCAGGTTTTAGCCTGTGCAGGTACATTAGGCTGTTTAAACCCTAGACCAACAACCCCCAACAGATCCATATCCTGAATAATGGGAACGGCCAGTACCCCGCCGGATGTACCCTGCCGGGTTACAGGCAGTCGCATTTCCAACGCCTGCTCACAGGCATTGGCCAATGGTGCCCCACAGTTTTTTTGTGGTGGCCAGAATGCAACAGGCTGAAAAGGACCAGTATTGGCCTCCCCCATCACCAGCACAGCCTCACTAACCTGCCCCGCTTGACGGGCAAGCAGATGCATCCACACCTCGATAAACTGAGCATCGTCACGGGTTGTGTGTAGCTGCTTCCATAGGTCAGTGGTCAGTTCCTGGTAATCACCACTCATGGGCTCTCTTCATCTCATAGCAAGGCCCATGTACCATCAGGTACATGGGCCAAAACCGGTGGAAAACACCCACCAAACCAACAACAACAGGACAGTTTTTAGATTTTCAACTGACCATAGCGTGTCTCATACTCTTTCAGGGCCATATCCAGCATGGCTTGAAGACGCTTGGCTGCATAAGGGTTGAGCACAACCCGGTTAGAGAGATTGACCGTCACCTCTTTACTATCAGCCTGCCAAGCTTGATTGGCCCCAAACAGAACCATGATCTCTTCACGGGTGCCCAACACATTGCAAACGTTGGCGTAGGTGGTATCCATGCTGCTGTCGTCCCACACAATGCTGGGATTACCGGCCCCTTCAGGGGCGACCTTGGTTTCTGCGTTCTCTTCAGCCATCTTCTCTATACTCCAGAGCGTTGAAAGATTGATTATGAATTAAAACTGCGCGTTATACGTTGGAACAAACCACGTTTGGCGATCTTACCGTTATCAGAACGTTTTTCGCTACTATTTTGCGTAGGTTGGTTCCACTGAATTCGTCCCATACCTGTTCCACCCATGGAAGCCGCCAATGCTGCACTTCCTGCAATGGCCTCACCCATACTGGTATCCCCTGCATTAGCTTGATCATCTGTAGCGGCCTCTCCCTCTTCACCATCCGCAGGGGCTTCACCATCTGCAGGGGCTTCACCATCCGCAGGCGCTTCACCATCCACAGGAACTTCACCATCCGCAGGAGCCTCACCATCCACAGGGGCTTCACCATCCACAGGGGCTTCACCACCCTCTCCTTCGGTATTGTCCTCACCATCACCCTCTGTGTTCTCGCCCTCTTCCCCAGCTTGACCCGCTGCATCCTGCTGGTCACCACCCTGGGCCTCTTCTCCTCCACCTTCCGCTTCAGCAGGCTGGCCACCTTGGTCACCCGCCTGGTTTTCGCCACCCTGGTCAGCAGGTGCTTCACCCGCAGCTTGTCCTTGCTGTCCACCATCGGCTGGCGTACCACCATCGGCTGGCGTACCACCATCGGCTGGCGTACCACCATCGGCTGGTGCTCCACCATCGGCTGGTGCTCCACCATCGGCTGGTGCTCCACCATCGGCTGCTGCTCCACCATCGGCTGCTGCTCCACCATCGGCTGGTGCTTGGGTTCCACCATCGGCTGGTGCTTGGGTTCCACCATCGGCTGGTGCTTGGGTTCCACCATCGGCTGGTGCTTGGGTTCCACCATCGGCTGGTGCTTGGGTTCCACCATCGGCTGGTGCTTGGGTTCCGCCATCGGCTGGTGCTTGGGTTCCACCATCGGCTGGTGCTTGGGTTCCACCCTGGCCAGAAGGTGCTGTTGTGGAGCTCGTTGGGCTAGGTGTACTACCCTGACTACCACTGCCTGCTGGAGGTGTTGTCGGCGTTGTGGTCGTTGGTGCATTTCCACCCGTGGTACTGATTAATCCACCAGGGCTCTGCCCTGTGTCATTTCCATTACCTAGAGGATTCGTAGCGGAACCGCCATCATTCCCCCCTTGGCTACCTTGCCCAGAGTCACCCTGTGTCCCTAACTGTTGCTGAGGGACAGGGGACGTGTTTTGTCCACCAGAGGTATTGGCTGGATCAGACCCAGACTCATCATTGGGATTATTTGGCGGTGGCAATGCAGAAGAAGCTGCAGCTGCAATTTCCAAATCCGTCGGTGGTTCTACAAGTCCATGAACCGTAATGGTAATGGATGTTTGATCCTGTCCATCTGCCGAAGAAACGGCAAAGGTATCAACCGCTTGATCTCCGGTATTCAGTTCGCCCAGAGCTGTCCCATCATTATCAAGCTCATAAACCCAACTGCCATCCGCGGTCAGTGTGAGCGTACCATACGTGCCAACCAAGCTACCGGCCTGAACTTTATTTTCATGCTCATCCACATCTACAACATTCAACTTACCATGAACAATACTGTCACGGTTATCATCAAACTCATGCACCACACCCTGGGTATTACCGGATATCACGGCATCATCCTGGCTACCCATAATGGTGATGCTTACCTTACCTAAAGTACCGTCCAAACTGCTGAAGGGGAACAGCTCCATAAGGTGTTGGCCTGCTGGCAACTGCTGTACAGCCAACAGAGTGTTATCCAACACATAGCTCCATGTACCGGAGCTATCCAAACTAAAGCTACCGTACAGACCGTTGGAGTTAACCGCCTGGAAGGTGCTTTGGTCACTATCGGAATCGACAACTGAAATCTGATCCGTAATGGTTGTTGTACCATCTTCCGTGACCGTACCGGTTATAGCCCCACCCAAAACAGCCGCATCATCACTACCGGAGACGGTAATCACCACTGCGGTTGTGGTGCCATCGGCTGTTGTGACCGTAAAGCTCTCAGTAACCTGCTGGCTGGCTTTCAACCCCTGAACAGAGCCGGAGCTGTTATTCAGCTGATATCCCCAGTCCCCCCCACTGGTAATACTGAAGGAGCCCAGTAAACCTTGTTGTTGACCAGCATTGAACTGAGCCTGAGCATCATCCAGATCACTAACACTTAAGCTACCAGTAGCCTCTAAAGTGCCATCCTCATTCACACTGGCTGATGCAGAACCACTGATTTGAGGGGCATCATCTGCACCGCTTAAGTTAACAACCACCTGAGTTACGGTACCGTCTGCTGTGGTTACGTCAAAACTGTCATTCACAACTTGGTTACCAATAAGGCCTTGAACAGATGTGGCACTGTTGTTGAGCTGATAACTCCAAGCACCGGCGCTATCCATGCTGAAGCTACCGTAGTTACTGACTTTACTGACAGCGACAAATAGACTTTGCCCACTGTCGGCATCATTAATGGTGAGCTGACCGGTAATGCTGGCGGTTCCATCTTCAGCGACCTGACCACCCTGGTCACCACTATACTGTGGGGCGTCCCCAGCACCATCAATCGTCACAACGACACTGGTTGAAGTCGCATCGATGGTGGTGACGTTAAAGGTCTCACTGGCTTGATGACCTTGCAGCAACCCCTGTACAGCCGAACTACTATTCGTCAGCTGATAGCTCCAGGCTCCCGTACTATCCAGTACAAACTGACCATAGGTACCACTCTGGGTACTGGCGTTATAGGATGCCTCACCACTGTCTACATCGGTCACCGTTAGTGTACCGGAGACGCTCGTTACACCATCTTCACTTAATTGGCCGGTACCGCTACTCACAGCTGCACCATCCTGATTACCCGTTACCGTAACGGCAACAGCTTGAGACCCGCCATCGCTGGTATTAACCGTAAAGGTATCGGTGACCTGCTGGCCGTTGGTCAGTGACTGAACACCTGTTTTTGTATTATCCAGTTGGTAACTCCACGCACCATCTGCCGCGATCGTAAATGCGCCATAGGTACCTGTAGAACTGGCGGCTGTTATCGTCGCATCGATCACATCCGGGTCTACCACAGTCAAGGTGCCACTGACGGCACTGGTATCATCTTCCGTCACACTGCCTGTACTGGTTCCACTCAGGGTTGAGACATCATCCGCACCCTTCACACGAATGGTCACCGTCGTGCTTTGACCATCGGTGGTTGTTACCTGGAAGGTTTCTGGTCGATCATGGCCCGCCATGAGTGATTGAACCGCTGTACCACTGTTATCCAGCGTATAGGTCCAGCTGCCATCGCTCTTAACCGACAACGTACCAAACTGCTGTGTGGTGGATGCTTCGGTAAAGATTGCCTTACCACCATTCAGAGCTTCAAGCCCCAGGTAGCCACTGACACTCTGGGTACCATCTTCTGTAACCTCACCACTACCGGTCGCGGTGGTTTCAGGTCGGGTATCAACCCCATCCTCACTGAGCACATAATCGGTATCGGTCATCCCCATTTCGTTGTACTCACCCAGCACAACCACACTAACCACTTTACTCCAGGCACCCGCAGGGTCCGTACTATCGGTCGGTGAAACCTGGATGGAACCTGTACCTGGAATAATGGAATCCACACCCAACTGCGCACCACTAAGTAGATCTGTACCCAACCCACCAATGATCAGGTTATCGCCCTTGGTCGGCAGGGAGAGGGTGTCGATCATATTGCTCTCTAGGGCAGAGGATTCATCATTAACCTGAATAAAGTTTGGCACCCCAATGGTTTGGGAAAGACCATCATCATCGGTATAGGTATAGAGGGTCATGTTAACCTGACCACTATCCCCCATCACCAAACGGGTGGCTGCATCCGAGGCATTAACCGTTAGCGAATCATTACCCACCCCACCAAACAGATAGACATCA
Organism: Magnetococcus sp. PR-3; assembly: GCF_036689865.1. Taxonomy (NCBI): domain Bacteria; kingdom Pseudomonadati; phylum Pseudomonadota; class Magnetococcia; order Magnetococcales; family Magnetococcaceae; genus Magnetococcus; species Magnetococcus organivorans. The sequence goes on along the minus strand of NZ_JBAHUQ010000029.1, from coordinate 54,336 downwards.
CCATTTTTAATGGTCACGGTATCCGCACCATCATTGGTCTCAGGGATCGAGGCCAACAAGGAGACCGCTCCGGTTCCATTGGTGTCATATGCCGCTTTACCTGCATCACCAAAGACGATGGAGCTATCCACATCTGTGGTTAAAACAGTGATGGTGTCATCACCCACTCCGCCGAACACCAATTTTTCACCATTGCCTGTCTTAATGGTATCTTTGCCACCGGTACTGGAGCTCTTAACTTCTGCATACAGGTGGTTGTAATTCTGACTGGCGGTGCCGCGCTGGTAGAGAAGGTTATCGCCTGAGATCACCTCACGCATACCTGTCGAACCCACCACCGACACAGAGTCATTACCCAGACCACCAGCCAACACATTGAATTCTGTAGTCAGATACATATCCAGTGTGCCGATATCATCATCCACATAATCCGGATCCTTAACAGGATCGTTGGAAACATCAACCTTGATGGTGTCATTACCAGCTGTGGAGATGTTGCTGTCAGCCGTGGCAAAATCGGTGATCAAACCATCGGTACCAAAGCTCATTGTGGCGTTATCACCGGCCACAGCACGCTCACTCACTACAATGGTGTTGGAACCATCTGAGTTTTCAACAGCGTTACCGGAATCATCCGTCTCAACATAAGAGCGGGTGGCATAGAGGGTAATGGTGTCATTACCAATTCCGCCAACCGCGACTTTGTGGCCATCAAACGTGGTCCCTTTTTGGCCAATGGTCATGGTGTCATGCCCACCGTTGGTGGTACCGATACTGGTTAAGGTCTGGAGAATACCCCAGCGATTAACCCGTTTTTTCGCTTCCTCTTCAGCCTCTGTCAAAGCAGGGTCATCATAGTCAGAGACCGATGCCCAATACTCAGGGGCGGTATCTGAATCAAACACCAAGGAGCCTGAATCACCCATGGCAATGGTGTTGCCACTTCCTGTGAGGATGGTATCCCCTGACATACCACCAATCACCACATGGTCGCCTGCGGCCAGCTCAATGGTATCTACCCCACCCGCAACCGGTAACAGGCTACGCATGGTTTTTAAATACCCTTCGGTTGCTCGGGTAATATTGATGTTATCCCCTGCCGCAACCGTATCAGCCAGCAGACCGGAAACATTAATGGTATCAGAGCCCATACCACCGACCGCAATGACCTCACCCATGACACCAGCCAGTGAGCCTGTGGGGCCAATAAGCATGGTATCGTCACCACCCGTTGTGGCCGTGGTGTCTTCACTGTTTATGGTAATCAATACCTCTTGACTATCACTATCTAGTGTATAGGCCAGATAGACGTTATCCCCAAAGGCAAACCGCTCATTGGGTGGATCATCTGCCGTACCCGCTGTGATCTCAGCTTCTGTGGCACTGGTACTAGCCACCGTCAGCTTGTCATCGTCCTTACCACCGATAAAGGTGACATCACCATCCCCAACCGTCAGTTGGTCATCCCCACCAAAGTAGAGACCTGAACTGGTGATAGAGGTTAGGTTGCCATCCTTCGCACGGCTGTAGGTAATATCAACAGAGTCCCCGGCAAACAGGGTTTCATCATCCAGGTTAACGGTGACCACATCGGCAACATCGGCCCCCATACCACCCACGATAATCTTTTCACCCTGGCCTGTTTCAATGGTATCCCCTCCCCCTTGGTTGGTGAGCAGAGAGTTGATATCCAAATGATAGTAGCTGGAGGTTGATCGCTCATAGAAGACGTTATCACCAAAGATGACATCTTCTGAGGTGCTGGTATCTTCAATCATGATGGTATCAGCCGCCATACCACCGATAATCACCTGATAGCCTAGATCATTGGTGGTCGCGCGGTTACCAATGGTGATGGCATCATCCCCACCCATCGCCGCCACGGCATCATTACTTTCAATCTTATAAAGGCCACCATGTAGGTCAAAGTTGACCTCCATATTGTCACCGGTGATATAACGACCGGTACGCCCTTTGGCCTCTAGATCACTAACCCCATCGACGGTACGTACACCCGTGAGGTCTTTTACCCCGTTGGCAGCGGCAACCTCTTCGGTATAGACCGTAATGGTATCATCCCCATAACCACCCATAACCACTTTAAAGCCTTCGTACAAAGTGATCAGATCATTACCACCAATCACATTATCCAGGCTCTGCATTTTACGTAGAATACCGTTTTCGGAATCCTTATCGTAATCAAGCTGGCCGTTATCCCCGATCACCAAGTGATCACCATGGATGGCACTCATCTCATCCTGTCCAAAGCCACCCACCATCACTTTACCGCCACTACCGGTAATAATGGTGTCGTCACCCCCTTTGTCGTTCACCAGGGTTTTGGCTTTCAACATCCAGTTTTGATCTGTAGCGCTATCTTCGTTTTGTGCACGGAAGATGTACGCGTTATCCCCGAAGATCATGTCTTCACTGGTGGTGGTATTCCAAATTTTAATGGTGTCGTCAAACATACCACCGGTAATGATGTTCTCTCCCAGTGTACTGGTATCATCCTCCACACCCACGGTAATGGTATCGTTGGAACCGTGGTCATCCTTCTCATTCAGGGTCTGAAGCAGGTACAGCTCACCATAGGTATCGTAGGTAAGTGAGACATTATCACCACTGATTTGACGGATGGAGTCACTGGTGGTCTCAACCGTGATGGTATCGGAATAAAGCCCGCCAACAATCACCTTGTCGCCATTGGCGGTACGAATGGTATCACTACCACCATAGAGTTGTGTATAGAGGGTTGAGTTAACCGTACGTAGCGCTTGGGCTTGGGCCGTGTCATAGGGGTTCCAGGTGATAATACCACTATCCCCGAGCAGCACATCGCTACTGGTGGTGGTCCCCAAGACGGTTACCGTATCATTCGCCATACCTGCGATGACCACATTGATCCCCAGGTCGGAACTATCACCGTCCAAACCAATGGTAATGGTATCGGCATCTCCCGTGGTATCTACCGTATCTGTGGTTTCCATTTGTGTGATACCACCTTGGGTATCATACGTAATGGTCACATTATCCCCACCGATGTGTCGGTTGGAGTTACTGGTGGTCTCAACGGTAATGGTGTCCTGCCCGTAACCACCCACAATGCTCTTGTCACCATTGGCAGTACGGATAGTATCGTTACCCCCCAGATCCAAAACCGTGGAAGTTACGCTGCGTAGAGCGTAGGCCGTATCGGTATCCCCATCATTACGGACGATGGTGCCGTTATCCGAGACAATAACATCCACACTGGTGGTGGTGCCGGACACCGTAATGGCATCAGCCCCCATGCCTGAGGCGATGATGTTCATACCAATATCGTGACTGTCAGAATCTCCAGCGATGGTAATGGTATCGTTATCACCATTGGCAGCATCGGTATCGGTCGTTTTCAACTCTGTTAACTTACCAGCGCTATCAAAGGTCATGGAGCCGTGGTCACCCAAGATATAGCGGTAGTTCACACCAGTGGAAAGACCCGCGCTGATGGTAATGACATCCTGCCCAAGACCACCCGCGACAATGTTGTCACCATTAGCCAGAGAGATCGTATCGGCCGAGTCCGTAGCATCCGTTTGAGGATCTGCAATCAGCGAAGAGAGGACCTCAGAAGAGGCATAACTGATGGTACCTGTATCACCCAAGACAACATTGCGGCTGTCCTGATTATCTGTCGCGGTGATGGTATCTCCCTCAACACCACCAATAATTACATTATTACCTGTGGTCACGCTGATGATATCGGTACCACCAATATCAAAGCCTGTATCCACCTCTAAAGGACGACGTGAAGAGGTATCAAAGGTGAGCTTACCCACATCCCCCACAATGGTGCTATCGCCAGAACCTGAGGTAATGTTGTCATTACCTTCACCACCAAAGATCAGGTGATCACCATCCAGGGCGGTAATGGTGTCGTTACCACCATCAGCACGGGTGCTGTTGTTGATCTCTGAGAGGTCACCATCACTATCAAAATCTAAAGTGGCACGGTCACCAATAACGGTGTCATCACCATTACCGGTATAGAAGAAGTCATGACCATTCTCACCCATGAGAATATCATTACCTTCATCCCCTTTAAGGGTCTGTGTACCTGGGCTGGTATCCGAGAAGTTTTTCACTTCACGGTCGTACCATGTCCACTCCCGTGTAGGCAGCGTATTCCAGCTCTTAATATCTGACCCACCATCGGAGTTGAAGTTAAAGCCGACGATCAGATCATCTGCATCACGCCCTTCGAGCGTATCATCCCCCGCATTACCAATAAGGATGTTCTGCATGTAGTTACCAATAAAGGTATCACCACCCGCGCCCCCGATCATGTTGTGGAATTCACGGATCTCCATGGCGGTTTCACCACCAAAGCTACTGGTTCCCTCCTGATCCACCGTGACACCATCGGTCCACTGAGAGAAGTCGATGATATTACGAGCCCCTGAACGCTCGTCACCTTTGTTTTCACCCACACTATCTGTGTTGGCACCATAGATCTTACCGGAAACCGCAGCACCGGGATCGATGATAAAGGCATCACTATGCAGACCGCCGACCAGATTTTCGAAATCGGTAAATTCGAAGAAGCGCTCACCCTCTGGGGTTGCACCACTGGTACCATTCAAAACGGTACCGGCATTAAGACTTGTCAGCGTCACTGTTAGACGCTCTTCGTCTCCTGACATGTCCATAAAGTCATTACCGGATCCACCTAAGAACAGACCAAGCTCTGAGGGATCATCCCAAATAACGATGTTGTTGTTCTCATCAAAGCCCTGACGGTTGGCATCATCCACCACCAGGTCCAACGCAATCTCAGAGAAATCCACGGTGTTACTATCCGGTACCGCCGAGCCATCATCATCTTCAATATAGGCGGTGTCCCAATCTTCCAGGAAGCGGTAAGTATCCGCCCCCAAGCCCCCACGCATGGTGGTTTCACCCGCACGGGCAATGATCAGGTCATCCCCTTTGCCACCTTCCAGGGTAGAGGTATCGGTACCACTGATGAGGATATCGTTCCCCCCACCGCCAATAATGGTGTCATTACCTTCACCAGCAATGACCAACATATCAATATCATCCACAGCGGAGGCATCGATCGTGTCATCGCCTGTACCGGTGTAAGCCCGAATACTGGTTACCCCACGGTAGGTTTTCTTGTAGGTATTCCCTTTAGGTAGAACCGCTGTGATCTCAATGGTATCTGCACCGGTCTGAACCAGGGTGTAGAACTCATCACCATCTTCCGTATCAATGTGACGGCGATCTTTGGCGTACTTCTCACCTGCGGTGTGGCCATCCACCGTCACAGGGGTACCATCCGAGCCCACATGTAGATCCAACACCCCATCATTTACACTGGCTAAAATGGGTACGCAAGGTACCGGATCCCACTGTTTTTCATAGAGGGTGATATCCACAAAGGTCTTGGACCACACCTCCTTCCAACCCGCGATGATAGAGTTGATGTCCACATAGGCTTTGATATAGAAGCTCACCTTGATGTGGATGGAGAAGATATTGAGCGGGTTACACTCAAGGGCGGCAATAATCTCACTTACCCGCAGCTTACCATCGGCCTCTTCAGGGTCCTCCCACAGATCCAGATCACCCTTGAACTTAATCCCCCCTTCAACACCGGCACGTACAATCACCGCACTGAAGGAGACCCGCACGCCAATGGTGGCCTCTAGTTCAATCTCAGGCAGATCACGGCCATCTTTCGTCCAGTTATCACTGACATAGAAACCATCAAAGATATCCAGGAAGTTACCACTGCTGAAGTAGCTGTTTAACCCGTAGGTATCAAAACCCAAAGTAAGGTTAATCTTGACATTAAACGCCGCCCGGAAGCCCATGTTGACGGTTGGGGCTGAGTAAATGGGGAACTCTTTCTTAAACTCTGTTCCAATCTCCAACCCTGGTGGGGTAAAGGTAATCAGATCCGCTGTCTTACCGGTTAGCAGATTGATGACGTTGCTGAAATCAGAGAGCAGCGGAATTTTAAACGCACTGTTGGGATCGTTGAGCTTATCCATAAAGCTCTTGGACTTGGTTTGACTGGACGAAGCATCACCACCGCTGGAGGAGGTGCCGTTATCAATGGCACTATCAATATCCCCAACATCCCCTTCCAGGCTTGCCCCCTTCTTGGAATCACTACTCTTGGCATCCCCAGCAAAGCTAAAGACATCCCCGATGGGAATAATCAAGTTGGCATCGGTTGGAATGCTGTTGATCAGGTCTACCAACTTGACCATAGCGATAATAAATTTCAGCTTGGCTGTACCGCCATAGTTTTTGGCCGTCCACTCAGCCAGGGTCAACAGACTGAAATCTGTCCCCACAATTTTACCAATACCAAGATCCTCTTTAAGGGTATCGATAATGGGCTGCATGGGCCCAGTGACTTCCTGAATTTGCGAAACGATTGGGCCTAGGAAGTCGCTAAAGAAACTTCCCATATCCAACCGTAGATCTGTAATCCAGATGCTGGGGCTTTCTGTGAAATAGGCCTCGTAACCATCAGAACTATCCGGACCGTTATAGCTCCAGGCCATATGGAACTCAGTCAGCAAGGATGGGAAGGAGAACTCCGCATCAATGGTCAGCTCCAGCTGCAAGTTGGCCTGAGCTTCCGCATCTACCACCGTCACAAACAGATCACTGAATTTATTTTGGGTGATCTCTTTAAAGGTTAACCGCCCATCACCATTGGGGTCATCAATATCAATACCCAAGGTACCGGTAAAGCGGGTACGGGAGCCTTCTGCCCCACCCAGATCAAGATCCTCTCCATCCTTACCCACAATAGAGCCTGTGACATCATCCTTCATGGTGCCACGCAGGAAGAAGAGCTGGGCGTTCATTTCAGCAGGGTTATCTGGATCCAGGTTTTTCAAATCATCGGTATCCATCTCCATTAAGGAGATGTTGGTACCGCTCAGACCACCACCAAATGCCACGCTATAGGTGTTATCACCGTTATCGGTCACGCTGATATCGGTACCATCCAGGTCACGGCTATAGGCTTTGTTCAGAGCTTTTTCAATATTGCTGGCCTGGGTGCCTGTATCTTCACTGTAGTTGATGGCAATGGTCTTATAGTTCCGATCACCATCATTAAACTTCAGACTAAAGCTACCTTTGGTGGCCTCGGTAATGGAGATCGTCTGGGTTTCATCAGAGCCAGAGCCACCATCACTCCCTGCAGAAACAGAGGCGACCGAGTCCAGCTCATTCACCAAGAAGGCATCAAAGGTTAATTTGATCTCTTCTGTGGTGAACTGTTCATCCGGTGACCAGGGGTTTTCAACCAGGGTGTCAGAATCTTTAATACCCAGACCGGCTACATCAATGGCATCCGAGACAATGTAGAGACCATCATCCAAGTTGACCCCAAAACCAAAATACATATCCCAACCCAGATCCAGCTGAATACCACCATCCAGATCCAAGGAGAGGCCTGGGAAGCCGATATCAAAGCCGATATCTACATCCTGAGAAAGGATAGATTGTCCCAAATGCATCCGAATTTGTAGTGACTTAGCCACATCAAAGGGATCAGAAGCACCACCGGTGGCGATCACATCACCCGGAGAGTCATCTCCATCTTCCTTACGGGTTGCTTCGGTATAACCCACACGGGTACCTGCAGCATAACCCCCTTCTGCAGCAGCCAGATACTCCACCACGATATCGTCAACCGTGACAATACCGTCGCCATCATAGTCGGACAGGTAGTTCAGGAAAGGGTTATCCAGACTATCGGTACCCGCAGCCCACTCCACCATAGAGGCCGGATCAATGACACCATCCCCATCGGTATCGTCGGTAAAGACATCAAACAGGAAGTAACGTAGGGCGTTCTCCATCCCACCATATTCGGTCAAGGCACTATCCAGCGCATCTCGAATGCCCTGCACCACAGAACCACGGAAATCACCAATGAACTGCGCACCCTGAGCCAACTGGTCCCCAATAAAGGGCAGTGGTAGAGATGCTGCGGCATCCAGACCGGTCTGCATACCTTTCAGTACATAGTCAATACCATCAACGATGATGGAAGGATCCCGCAACAAACGCAGGAAGGGGTTGTTCATCAGTTTAAATGCGTCCAACACCTCAGCGATATCCGGCAACTTGTAGTTAACCAGCGCAGAGTCATCAATACCGCTATCATCGGTCATCATGTTGGTGGTGATGGAGCTGTCTGGATCCACCAACGCCGTGATCATGGATTTTAAATCCGTCACATGGATCTCAACATTCCCCATATCCATGGGGTTGGTCAATCCCGGCACCAAACCAAGGTCGATAATCTCGTCAAAGACATCCCCTTCCAGACCCAAGCTGGTGGGTAAGATCACCGATGCAGAACCGCTGAAGTCGGCATCGATATCACGGAACAGGGTTCCAAAAATACCTGCGGTCAAGTTGGTGGTATCGGCTGCAATTTGCGCAACAGCTTTACCAGCCAAACCACCCGCAAATTCAATATTAAAACCACCACGGGTCGTGTTGGCCGTGACCGTTACTGTATCACTGGCACCACTGTCATACGCATTTTGCAAAGCGGTTTGGATACTGGCTGCCAGGGTATCGGCATCTTCACTGTAGGTAATGGCTGCCGATGTATAGGTTGTGGAGCCTTCCACATAGCTCAGCGTAAAGCTGCCGCTGGTGCCGGCAACCACATTAAGCCACTGCTTAGTATTGCTGGGGGTTGTGCCATCATCACTACCCAGTTGATCTACCTGGGTGGCAATCGCCCCTTGATGGGTCAGCTTATCACCATCGGCACTCATATTTTCCAGTGCGACACCGGCCAGATCCCCACCAAAGGTGATGTCCCAACCCAGGGCACTGTTGCTGTCATCATGGGCGGCAACCGTGACACTGCCACCTGTGGCACTGATGGCCGTATTCAAGGCACTCTGTACAGCACTGCTGTCGGCATCCCAAGCCATATCTGCGGTGGTGTAGGTACTACCGTCATACTCCAAAGAGAGGGTAAAGGTACCACCACTGCCAGAGGGAATTTTCACCCACTGAACTTCATCGGTCGGGGCAATATCCGTAACTTTTTCTGCTGTGACGGCGACGGTTTCACCAGCCAGCGTCCCCCCCATGGTAAAGTCCCAACCAGTTGGTATGCCGTCACTGTCAACCTCAAGATCAGCACCACTAACAGTGGCGCCGGAGAGCCCTTCAAAGCTGAAGGCATCTTCCAGATGGGCAGACATTTCATCCGCGGTCATATAGCGATTAAACAGGGTGGAGGTGTAGGTTTTTCCCTCCACTTCCAACAGCAGGCGGAACGCATCGTCTGCATCGTAACTGATGCTGTGGAGATCCCCACTGACACTATCGGTCAAGGCGTCTGAACTACCCCAAACCAAGCCTTGGGATTCACCTTCCGCAATTTGTCGTACAGACACCGCGGAGCTTAAGTAGTGACGTCCATCCCCTGCCCCTGGTGCACCCGCAGGATCGTCATAGAGGAACAGTCCGGCTTGAGCATCAATATTCGCTGTACCGCCAGAGATATCCAGAACCACGGGACCCAAGTTAGCCGCAAACTCCAGCTCAGTACCCTCAACCTCTGCAGTTAAACGGGTGTAGAGACCGGCATCGTCGGTAAAGTCATCGGTGGTTCCACCATCGTCGTAATCGTAGAGGAACATCTCACCAGAATCTAAATCGATACCCATGGAGAGGTTGATCTGTGCATCGGATTTAACCCGAACCTGAGCCGCAGCCCCCACATCAACCAGGGACTGAACCGTACCGATAATGTCATCAATGGGACCACTACCTACCAGGGCTCGCAGATCATCAAAACTGATATTGATCGGGAAGTCCTGATCGGCCAACTGGAAGGTGTAGGGAAGATTGATAGAGATGGCGTTACCCACCGGATCAAAGTCCAGCTTCACCTCATCTTCACTGATACCAAAACCATCTGCCAAGGCATCTTGCAGGGAATCGATACCCGCTGCAGGGTTGGCCTCGATCTCCTCAATGGCATGGGCGAACTGGCTGGCAATATCCAGCATATCCACCACACTCTTATCGATGATGGGAATATCCTGATCCAGGAACTCAAAAGACTCCATCTGCGCCAGCATTTCGGTGACCATTTTAATGCCATCGATAATGGACGACCAGGAGAGGTTCTTAAAGCCGGAGAGCGCATCCAAACCAATGATCTGAACATCAATGGCATCTTTAAGGTTGATCTCCCCCTTAAAGACATCAAGGACCGGAACGGTAATCTCAATGGTCGGCGCCGCATCCGCAGGGAACAGGTTCAAGTCCCCTGCTTGGGCGCTGATATCATCGATCAACAAGCGGGCAACAGGCGCTGTGCCTTCGGTGTAGGTTGAGTCTGTAAATTCCAAAGAGGTGATAAAATCACTGATCAGAGCACGACCAGTAATATCCAGCAGATAAGAACTTGGTGCATGGAACTTCAAGGCGGTGGTGCTGCTGTCCACCGAACCATCATCCGCATAGGGGTTACCAGTAGAGATAAAGGTATGGCTGCTGAAATCCGTAATGCCTGCTTCACTCAGTGCGGTTGTGATGGCACTGTTCAGATCACTGGCCAGATCCGCCACCGAGCTATTACCGATGGTATCACTGGTACGCAGGGTTACATCAATCTCATGCTCAACCGCTTCTGCTCCAGAGGCTGGGGAGGCTTCGGTCACGGTCATACGAATACCGAGATCCCGTTCCATCACGCCACTACCCAGCGTATCTAATGGTCCAGCATGTCCCACCGTGGAGCCACCCGCACTATCAACGGTGATATCCCCCAACAGGCCAAGCTGGCCACTCTGATCTTTGGCCGCTTGTAGTAGATCGCTAATGTAGACACGACTACCTGGCTCTGAACCACTACCATTCTTAAGCTGAGCACTCACCCCAGCATCAAACACCGCCTCCATTTCACCCATGGAAGCTTCCAACATTTCACCAATGGTGCCTGTGGCTTCAAAGTCCTGAATCCCCACCACCATGTTGCCACCAAGGAAGGCATCCTGCAGGAACAAAGAGACCCCTGTGGTCTTGGCAAGGCTTCCATTCAAGAAGCCCAACTGGTTGATGATCGGGTCACTATCTTGAGCACGCAGCTCCAGGTTGCTCGCCATACCACCACTGACCTCAAAGGTCAGGTAGTCATTGTCTTGAACAATTTTGACCACATCACCAAGAGAGCCCAACCCCTTCTTGGTTAACCAATCATGGCTGGTTTCGGCATCCATTGCCGCTTGGATGTCTGAGATCAAATCATCAATAGAACTGTTACCTGAGATATCCCCAGCATCCACAGCGATGGTAAAGGGGTTGTCACTGTCCCCATCCACAATCAGATCAAAAGCGATGCCTGCGACACTGCTGGAGGTATCTGAAAAATCACTATAGACTTTGCCAGTTTCAGGGAACCCACGTTCGGCATAACTATCCGCACTACCCGTTACCATCAACAGCTCAGTTGCCATAGGATCAGAGCTACTAATGGTAACCCCCATGGTGGAGAGGGAGGTACGGGATTCAAACTGGAAGCTCTGCTGTTCAGCTGTAGTGTCCCAATTGATCTTTACCGCCTCACCCAGGTTACTAAAGCCACCTGAAGCCAGCAGACCATTGGCCTTTACACTGACACCATTCAACGCGTCCTGAATGTCATCCATCAGGTCCGTGTAGCTGTTGTTATCCACCTGAGCTGCCGCAGAGACCGTAACGTCATAGCTCTCTTGATCATTAAAGGTGATGGTAAAGTTACCATCCACCGTTAAGTTGGTCTCATTATCTGCTGGGGTAGCGTCCGGGTCGGTAAAATCATCAAAGGGTTGTGATGGATCTTCCAAGAACATGGCGGGCGGACCATCCGCACTGTCTGTAAAGTCACCACCATTGACTGCGGCTCGGGCCACACCGGCACTGTTCAGATTGAAATCATCCGGACGATCAAAATCGATCCCGATGGTGGTTTCAAAAGTGATCCCTGGAGTGATAACAAATTTACCATCGGCATCCAGTGAAATAATGTCCGATTCAAAGCCCAGATCAATATCCTCTTCCATCTCTGGAAGCTCAGGCTCAATTTTGATATCAAACAGGAAGTCCATATTGGTGGCGTCAAACCGAGCCGCCAGATCATAACTCTCACCATCGGGGAGCAGATCATTAATGGCGTCGGCAAACACCTCGGCAAACTTATCCATGGTGTTGAATTTAGGACCTGTAATGGCATAGGCATCCTGACCACCCGCTGCAAAGCCCAGTACCGAAGGATCAGCATAAGAGGTTGAATGGGTCTCGCCCGTCAGCCAAGTATCGGTGACCAGTACCGTTTCCATATCGGTACCAGCCAAGACACCACCAAATTCAATATCTATAGAGCCACCGCCATCAGGTACCTCAGTAAAGGTCAACAATTCGCTGACCTCATCGGCACTCAGACCCCCAAAAGCCTCTGCCAGAGAGCTTTCCAGCTCGCTCTCCATCTCCTCAATTGAGTCACCCCATGTCCAGGCCTGCTCAGGATTATAGTAGGTACCACCGTAATAGACCGAGATACCAAACCCACCCCCAACAACATCATCAAACCAAACACGCTGTACCTCATTGACCGCATCAGCAATATCCGTTGCTGCGGCCCCATGGCGCAGGGTATAGGCATCAGCCATAGCACCCGGTTTGGAACGTAGATCCTCAAAGGTTGCAGAGAGGGTGTTGATGGACAGGTTGCCCAGGTCACCACCAAAGGTGATATCAAAGGCGATGGTAGAGGGTGAAATATTGACCTCTTCCGTATCGGTATCCGCCACCGTAACCGTACCCACACCGCTTAGAGCACTGTTCAGTGCGGATTCCACCTCACTGGCTGTGGCATCCCAATCAATGGCAGCGGTCTCGTGACTGTTGCCATCATTATCTTCAAATTGGAGCTTGTACTGTGACGTTTCGCCGCTATGGATACCGGCATCCACCACAAACAGCCGCTGCATGGCTGTATCACCTGCAGGGGAACCATAGGTGAGAACATCCACCGCAACACCCGCCCCTGGTGTCATGGCCATACCCACAAAGTCATCTACATCCGTCGGTTTAATCTGCAAAATACCGCTGGTCACACCACTGCTGGTGGTTTTTTCTGTTGCTACAATCTGGATCAGACTACTAACGACCGCTTCAGCCTCAACACTGTTGGTGGTGGACCCTTTGGTAAACTCAAAGGAGAGAGCCTCCATGGTCTTACCCGCCAGATCACCAACAAACACGATCTCCCATTTTTGAGCTTCGCCTTCATCGGTATCTGCAGCAAGCACCCCAACGTTGGTCCAATCCAACCCATCATCCAGCCCTTCAATCGCCTCTTGCAGTAACAGGCGAATTTCAGAATCACTCTTACCAGAAATATCCACGGAGCTAAGATCAGCAAAGGCCGTTTCACTACCAGCAAATTTTACTTTAAAGCTGTCTTGGGTTGACGCATCAAAAGCAACACTTTGAATGGGCAGGAAGTTGAGGGTATCGATATTCTGACCCGCAAGATCCCCGGTAAAGCTGATGGTCCAGTTGCCTTCATAGCCAGATACTTCAACATTCCCATCACCAATTCCGGTCATATCCTCCAGAATTTGTTGTATCTCTTCCGGTGTTGCCGTCGCAGATAAAGTCTCAGAAACGGTACCATTACTACCAAGCTGTAGCTTGAACTGACCTGAACCTGAGCCAAAGACAACCTCTAGCACCTCACTGGTGTACCCACCAACAGTGCTGGTATTTAGGCTAACATCCGGGGCGTCAACACCTGTCCAGGTACCACTCATCAGATCGATATCAACACCAGCTAAGGCACCATCAAATGTAATATTCCAGAAACCATCCCCACCGGTGGTTACCTTAATATCCGCCGTTTCGCCACTGTCCGTAACAGCTCCTAGGGTTCCACTACCGTTACTGGCCGCCTCAATGGCTTCACGCATCTCTGTGGCGGTGGCGTCATGATCAATGGAGGCTGTGCTATAGGTCTGTCCATTCCACACAATATCCAGATCAAAGCTGGCGGATTGCCCTGCCTCTACATAGACCTCCACACTCTGTTTCTCAGGCGTATCATTAACCCCAGTGCCTGCTACAGTATCAACTTCAAAGCCTTGGATACGGCCACTGGGCACCGTTGTACCCCACTTGATTGCACCGGTATTGACCTTCAACTCCGATACATTGGTACCCGCCAGATCACCAATAAATTCAATTTTGTATTTAGGCGCCGTACCTGGTGTGGTAATGGTCTTACCTGTTGTCTCATTCACATAACTGTTGAGGAATGAGACTTGGACATTACCGGCTCCAATACTGGAGAGCTTCTCTAACGCTTGCTGAATCTGCTTGGGGGAGTTGGTAATATCGTTGAGCAAGAAACGGATGGGATCCGTTGTCTGGGTACCATAGGTCAAAGAAAAACGACCACTCTTAGCGCCCGCAATACTAAGGATCTGCTCTTCACCAACACCAGAGGCACCATCTTGAATGGCAGAAATAATCCCTTCAGGTGCATTGGCACTAAAGGTGATATTCACGCCACTGTAATCTTTACCAGCCAACCCTCCGGCATAACTGATACGGAAACCTTCATCCCGGCTACCCGCGACCTCAAAGTTGGCTTTGGCCGAGGCGATATCATCAGTAAACAGCAAATTGTCAAAGATTAGATCAGTCAAGGCACCTTTGATGTTGTCCTTGATCTCATCATCCGTGTCACTGGCTGCAATGGTTATGGCCTGATCCGTTTTACCATCCAGCTTAAAGGTTAATGTGCCCGTAGCAATACCCAGGTTCAGAACCTGTTGTGTGGCATATGCTTCACCACCAATGGTGGTTTCATCCACCGTGGCACTGGCACCGACCTCTGCATCAAGGCTTTCTGTAACCTCATCGCTCTGACTGACCCAACTGGGCAGATCGCTCTGTACCAACAGCGCACCACCACCAACCTCTGCAACCTTCTGGTTAATCAGTTCGGCCAGCTCATCAATTGAGGTAAAGCTGGTGGTTTCGGAAGCCAAAATATAGATGGTGAAGATCTCAGGCTGCATCTCTCCAGCCCGACGCAGCACGAGGTCAAAGGCCACATCATCGGTTAAGACTGGTGAGATACTCTGACCCGCCGTAATGTCCATGGCCAGGATACCGGAAAGATTTTCATCCAGTGTCTGAACAAAGCCATAGGTAAAGTCAAAGACATCTCCCAACTCCACATCGGTGAAGGGCACCCCAATTTCAAATAGCTCAGAATCCCTGAACTGGCTGAGGAAATCTCCAACCTTTTTCATCATATTGACGATCTGTGCCGGGGTCATGGAAGAGAAACTGGCCAGATCCGTAAAGTTGGACTTTGTAATGGTTGGTGTAGTTGTGGTGATGTTTTCAATAGAGATCGGTGCGCCAACAGACCCCCAGTCAACAGTGATCCTTGGTTGCCCACCGGTCAAGGCTGAGGTATCCGCCCCAAACAGGTTAACCTGGATAGGCAGATCAGCATTGGCATAGACCGTTGCAGAGGCATCAATAAGGTCTTTTACTGAGCTCGCCGCATTGATATCCGCCAGGGTCACCCGACGCGCATTATGGCTGGTATCTTCATCAGGGTTCAGATCCATGGAAGCATTGGCGGCAAAGACGATGGAACCGTCATCGATCTTACCTTCCAAGACCCCCACCGAGACCCCAGCGTTAAAGCCAGTCATAGAAGCTTCAACACTGGCATCCATCTCATGAACCTGGACAAACACATCATCATCACCCAGGGAGATACTGCTCAGATCATCAAAACTCAAACCAAAACTAAGGTCGATACCCAGGTCAGCATCCAACTGCATGTTGCCACTGGCATCAAAACCAAGCCCCAGAGAGTCCAGAGAATCATCCATGACAAAGGGTAGCTCAAAGAGCTTATCCAGATTCATGGCCAGATCCAGGCGCAGCTCTTTTTGTGCTGCAATGCTTGCTGTCGAAGCACCACCTGTAAGGCTTGTCGTTGTGCTGGTCATCATGGAGACATCGGTCCCCCGCAAAGACCCCATGAATGAGACCATGTAATAGCCGGCACTACCGGTTACAGCAACCTCTTCACCAGCCCCCAAGATTGACTGGATAGCCGCTTCGACAACACTGATATCTGCATTGTAATCAAGGGCAGAAGTCTCAGATCCATCAAAGGTCAGGGTAAAGGTGCCGCCTGTGGCATCCACCTCCACCAACTGTTGTTCCGTATTGTTAAAGTCCAAGCCACCACTGACCTGGAAAGGACCAACGGTAGTCGAACCGTAGGTATCGGGGAAAAGAGGTGTCAGATCAGAATATTCACCCGTGGCCCCTAGGTAGTCGCGTAACCACTGGATCAGACCAGAATAGGTGTGCGTACCGGATGAGGCATAATAATCGGTCAGTACATCGCTTTCTGTACCATCCGAACTGGTGTGCTGGAAGCTAAAGTAATCCCCCAATGTACGGCCATCATCACTGGCCAATAGGTCAGAGAGGGTCGTATCTACAAAAGGAAGATTGGTATTGAGAATACCCAGATCATCAATAGAAGCCCCGACATCCGCAGCTGTCTGGAAAATATCCTCCAGCTTGGATTTAACCGTGGCATTATCAATACTGACATCAAACAGGTAGGAGACCGCCAGATCCCCTTCCACAATTTCCGAAGTAATGGTTAGGGTGGGATTACCCCAAGCGCTGACGTTGAAGCCACCGGCGCTGGCATCAAACAGCAAGCTTCCTTCAAAAGCAACGGCAGGGGTAAAGGTGATATAATCAGTAACCGTTTCTCCCTCAAGATCCGCAACCGTTATGCGTCCCTTCCCATCTTCATTGTCGGGATCTTCCATCGCAATAGAAGCGGCAACCTTAGCCGAGAAGGAGCTCCCATCCGCGATCTCTGCAGTGGCCAGATCCCCCAACAGAGAGGCCTCCACATTCAGCCCCATCACATCCAGGGCGGCACCTGTATCAAAACGGTTGAGCCTGAAAAAGAGTTCAGCATCGGAAGGAACAGGTAGAGGTCCCGCAAAACCAGTATCTTCACTACGGGTGGTTACCGCCACACCGGCATCCAGATCCAAGGCAAAGACAAAGCGACCCAAAGCTGAACCAGTAACCTGTAGGTTTGCAATGGAAGAGGCCGCTTCACCCGCCAGATCAGAGAGGCCAAAATCAAAGTCGTATAGCGCGGAACGGTCAATGTTAATGGCAACATTGAAACCCAGCGTGACCTCAGAGTCAGCCGTATCAAAGGAAGGGGTCAGGGCAAACTCAGGACCATCCAAATCAGCAAAGACATCATCCAAGACCGCCTCATCCATATTGGCGGCAAAGGTCAATGTACCTTCATCTTCCACACTAAAGCTTGTTAGAGCATCGTAGAACGCACTGGCTGCAGAGACCACATCAACATCAGCAATGCCTGACAGATCCAAACCACGCAGATTTGCACCATCAAAGGTGAAAGTTGCACTGCTGCTATCATCACTGTCATCAAAGAAAGAACCAAAGCTCAGATCGACACTGCTGAAATCAAAACTGAAATCTGGCAGTTCAAAATCTGAAAGATCCACCCCTTTAAAGGAGCCCATTTTGAACAGGTCGCCAAAGCTATGGGTACCACTGTCGTCATGTTCAAAGCCTAAGTCGGTCAGCCAGGACGACAGGGATGAACCATCAAAGATCCCTGAGATATCTAGGCTACCAAAATCTGCCCAGCCAAAATTCAGGTTCTGAGTCGCGGAGGGGCTTAAGTCACTGTGCTTGAGATAGAGACCAGCCAACAGCTTTTCAATACTGGTGGCCCCATCAAACTTGGCGCCTGAGAAGTCGAGCAAACTGTTGAGGTCAAAATCCCACTTGGTGATATCGGTAAAGTCCAGACCACTGGTACCACTGAAATCAAACCCAGAGAAGTTGACCTGACCAAAAAGACCATCCAACAGCGCAGAGGCTCCGAAGGAGGCCCCTTTCCAGGTTGAGCCAGTCCAGCGGGTATCGCCATCAAACGTTGCATTGCCAAAGGCGACATCGACCAACGTGGTAAAGCCAAAGTCCACCCCTGAAAAATCGATATCCCCAAGAGCGCCAAAATCGACACCGGTTAAATCCCAACCATGGAAGTTAAATCCACTCCAGTCTGCGATCCCACTCATAACAGAGAACTTCGCACCATCAGCACTCAGCCAGCTGCTACCACTGCTGGTACCATCCAACAGATAAGCCAAACCTGTGGCTGTGATGGTACTGTGGTTGCTCCCATCAATAGCGACATTCAGACCATCTGTAATGTCACTCCAATCCACTTCATAGGCAAAAGCCCCGGTCAAATCAACCGTATCAAATGAAGCATTGGCAAAGCTCACACCCCGTAGGTTGGCCCCTTGCAGAGAGAGATTATCAAAATCAATGTTGCTCAGATCTAAATCAGAGAGATCAAAACCATCCCAGGTATAGCCATCCAGGGTTAAGTAGCCCGCCATCTGCCCGGTGAGCAGACGTTTAACATCGGCGGTCAATGTCGAACCAAACATGCTCTTGAGCGCTCGGTCGGTGACAAGCCCTGTCAGTACGGTCTCGGTCGTGGTTCCATCACTGTTCGTAAAGCTGCCAAAGTCAATATCTGACCAGGTAACATCCACAGCCAAAGCTTTACTTAAGTCAGCCCCTCTAAGATCCGCCCCGCTAAAGTCCACACCCCGAAGGTTGGTATCACTTAAATCCACACCCCGAAGATTGGCCCCTCGGAAGTTTACCCCAGCCAGATTCAACCCACTCAGATCGGCACCTTGCAGATTAACACCTGAGAAATTAACCCCTGTGAGATCAATACCCGTCCAGTCAATGTTCAGCAAACTGGCGCCACTAAAATCAGCCAAACGTAAGATTGAACTCCCATTGAAGCTGGCACCGTCCAGGATGGCATCCCGGAAATTGATGCCAGAGAGATCCAACCCATCAAATGTTGCCCCATCTAACTGAGCACCACGGAAGATAAAGTTACGCAGATCAGAAACTGAGCTGAAATCGGTTCCAGAAAGCTTGGCGAAAGCCCAATCCACCGTACTGCCATCAAAAGGCAGGTTTAGTTTTTCCATCAAAGCCGCTTTTAGCGCATTCACCATACCCCGTAGTGTTGGGAAGGTTGTGCTGAAATCAAAGTCGGCAAAATAGGTTGTTGCTGCGGCTTCAAGGGCAAAGACATCAATGGTCTCGCCATCGCTCAAGTCACTATCAATGGTCAACAGCTCATTGATACTCTTATCCAAACCTGGAATATCACCGTTCAGCAGATCAAAACCTAACCAGCCATTTCCGGTGGAGTCGATGGTATTAAGCAGGCTTAAAATACTGTCTTTCAGTGTTTCAGTAACCTGTACATCCATGTAGAGGTCTGGCGAGGTTGTCTCCCAACGTAGATCGACATCGTTGTAGGCAAACAGTTGCTCAGACTGCAAACGTAGGGTCGGGTTACCAAAGTCACTGAGATCAAAACCATCCCCTTTGGCATTCAATACAAACTCAGCATCCAATTTACCCACAGGGGTAATGGTTACCAGGTCGGCAAAGTCATCCACCGCATCCAACTCACTTTTAAGAATGCGATTTTCGCCATCACTGTCATCCGGATCATCTACTTCCAGATTAACTTTGGCCGAGAGATCCAAGTAGCTATCCACCACCTCAATCTCAGCCAGACCTGCCACATCGACACTGGCATACAGATTACCCAACTCCAGCTCTGCACCAGCTTCCAAACGATTTACAAAAAAGAACGGGTCTGCGGTTGAAGGGTCTGGTAACGAAAAGACACCCCCCACATCCTTGGTACCCAACACCATACCGATATCCACATCGGCAATGGCATAAGCCATGGTATTGGCAGTACCAGACAGGGAGAAGTCTGGGACCAAAGCTGCGGCTTCATCGGGGAGGTCCGCGACACCAAGACTAAAGTCCAGTGCCATCTCTTGGGCTAAGTTGAGCTGCATGTTGAGGTCTACCACCACCTCATCACCACTCATATCCAGACCACCCGCAAAGGTGATCATAGGCCCACCGGTCTTGAACTGACTGTTCTCCACCACCGATTGCACCATCTTGCCTTTGATGGTGTCTGCATCCGTACCCGTAAATTTGGTCAGACCATCGTAAACCGCCCCTTCAAAGGCATCACTGGTGGCAAAGTTAGTCACACCACTCAGTACCGCCCCTTTTAGATTGGCTTGATCAAAAGAAGCATCTTCTACATCGACATCCGAAAGGTTGGCCCCAGACAGGTCCACCCCAAGGAAGGTCATTTCTGAAAGATCCAACCCAGCCAAGTTGGCATTGGCAAAAATACCCGAGACAGCCGTGGGCAAAACACCATAACTATCATCCAGCACCTGTAGGCTGGAGAGATCTGCCCCACTAAAGTCACTCCCCTTGCTTAAGGTCGCCGTGGATAGAGTGGCACCGGTCAAATCCACACCACGCAACAGAGCATCGGTTAAATCTTTTTCACTGAAGTCGATCTCAGATAGATCCCAACCAGAGAAGTCATACCCCTCAAAATCTGTCTTGGTGGCAAAATCTTTGAGTGTATCGCCAAAACCAACCGAACTGGCGATGGTCGAGGCATCCTCCACCAGCATGTCCGTCACCGTGGCACTGTCTCCCCCGGTACTATCCGAGAAATCCACCCCCCAGGCGAAGGCTTGACTAAAATCGGCACCCGCTAAGGTGGCTGTGGTTAGCACCACATCCCGCAAGTTGGCACCACTTAGATCTGCGTCGGTCAAATTAACCCCGGTCAGGTCCAGGCCGGCCAGATTAAAGCCCGCCAGATCATACCCCGTCAGGTCTGCACCCGCTGCCAGCTGTAGCGCGGTACCCACGGCATCACCACCCAACAGATCAACACCACCCGCATCGTAGAGCAGGCCACTAATATCTGTACTGTCGTCGGTTAGAATATTGGCCAAACGCGCACCCACCACCATGGCGTTAGACAGATCGACACCAGATAAGTCGGTATGAGATAAATCGGCTTCCCGTAGGTCCAGGCCACTCAGCGAAAGACCATCCAGTATCGCCCCTTGCAGGTTCACCCCCCCCATACGGGCGCGGGTCGTGGTTCCATCGGTTGTGGTACTAAAGATCGCCCCGGTCAGGTCAGCACCGGAGAAATCCACCCCGGTCAGGTCAGCACCGCTAAAGTCAGCCCCGGTCAGGTCAGCCCCACTGAAATCGAAATGTCTAAGGGACATCCCTTTAAATTCCGTATAGGCCAACGCTTTACCGGCCCACTCTGTGGTGGCTGGGTTAAAGGGTACGGCTACCGCCTTGGTCAAGGCTGTGTTCAGGGCATCTGCCAAGCCACGTATGGTGGCCTTGGGCTCATCCCCTACAGGGCTGTCTGCAAGGTGGGTGGTGTTAAAGTAAGTCTCAGCATCGGTTTGCAGATCAAAGATCTTCTGCAAAATCGTATCTTCACCCTCTTGGGCACCAAAAATTTCGGAGAGGCTTTGGTTTAAACCAGGGATTTTGGTCGTCAAAAGATCAGAATTAAGGGCACCATCCCCGGCACTCTTTAGTTCACCCAAAATATCCAGAAGTTTGGTTTTATGATCTTCTAGCAGCACAATGTCCATATAGAATTCAGGGGCATTAAACTGCACACTGCCACTATCATCCACACTGAACAGCTGGTCACTCTTTAGTGCCACAATGGGCGATCCCAGGAGATCACCCAAATCACTATTCCCCCCAACATCAACGGATACCTCAAACTGGGCATCAAATGTTGCGCCTGGGGTGACAGAGACCAAGTTGCTCATCCACCCATCAGCATCTGCGGCTTTAAGTGACTGCAACTCACTGTAGTAAAAGCGCCCATCGCCATCGGGATCATCAACCCCCACACTGGCGGCTACCTTGGCACCGATCGAGGCACTATCGACCGTGACACCCACAATATTAGCCAGGTCCATGGAGGCCGTAATATCCTGAACCCCCAACGCCGCACCGACATCAAAACGATTCAGTTTAAAGTAAGGATCGTAGCTGGAAGGTAGTGGAACAGAGATCCCCCCCCCCACATCGGTGGACTCCAAACCAATGACTGTGCCCAGATCAAAATCCAGGGCGACAATGGCACGACCATACGCTTCACCAGCAATATCCAAACTACCCACTTGAGCCAAAGCTTCGGGCAGTAGATCATCACTGCTAAAGGCAAATGCCTCATTAAAGGTCTTATCAACATTGACCTGAAGGTTCATGTTCAGATCAATTTCGTCACGACTAAAATCTACCCCCCCACTAAAGGCAAAAGCAGGCCCTGGGGCACCGGTGGCAAAGATCTCTTCCACCGCTACTTCGTTCATGGTGGCGGTTATAGTGTCGCTAAAGGTACCAGCCAGTGAGGTCGCGGCATCATAAAAGGCACCAGCAGCACTGCTAATAGCCCCTGTAACACCCGAGAAATCCACCCCACTTAACGATGCACCATCAAAAATGGTGGACTCCAGAATAGCCCCGTCAAAGAGGGAGAGCGTGAGATCAACATCAGACAGATCAATACCGGTAAAGTCGACACCTGAGAAGTTGACGCCCTTGAAGCTGCCCCACTTAAAGTTACCGTTATTAGCTGTCTCTGTGGAGAGATCAACCCCCTCAAAACTGACCCCATCAAACAAGCGTAAAACAGAGTCTGAAAGAGTGCTAAACAAGCCACCCAGATTCAAGGCACCGGAGAAATCAGCCCCTGTAAAGTCCAAACTGCCGACGTCAAAGGTAATACCGTCCAGATCTAAGCCTGAAAAATTCACCCCTCTGAACTGACCGATGAGATCTGTAAAGCCACTCAGATCAACCCCACGCCAGTCGGAGAATGAAAAATCGGTATCTATATCAAAGGTAGAGCCGCTGAAGTTGGCGCCTTTGAAATTAACACCACTAAAGATAGCCCCGCTAAAGTCAATACCGCTCAGATCAAGGTCAGAAAGATCTAAATGGCTAAAATCAAACCCGCTAAAGTCAACACCTGCAACCAGCTTTTTGATTCCCACCCAAGCTTCACTGAAATCCGCTTCAACAACCAAATCGTCCAGGGTGACATTTAGGCTGGGCAGATCCAACCCGCCCCAATCCACACCATAGGCAAAGGCATTGCTCAGATCTGCATTATCCAATATGGCGGTGGCACTGAAAATGGCATCTCTAAGGTTGGCGCCAACCAGCTTAAGCCCGGTCAAATCCACACCCTCAAAGCGCAGGCCGGACAGGTCAAAACCACTGAGGTCAAAATTTAGAGAGGAGAGGTCTAAACCTTCACCCCACAAGTTCCACCCACGACCGGTTTGACTACCAAAAATAGCACTGATATCGATATTACTCAGTGCCCCGGTCAGATCTGGGATCTCTCCACGTAGCCACTCAGGACGGCCCCACTCAACATCCAGCAAACCTGCCGAGCTAAAGTCCACACCACTTAAACTGGCATTGCTCAAATTAGCCCAACGAAGATCCAGACTACTGAAGTCAATATCATCTAAAATGGCTTCACTAAAATCTGCCAAGCGGATAATGGCCTTACCGATACCATCGGTCTGGAAAATAGCACCACTGAGATCTGCCCCAGAAAAATCAACCCCTGTCAGATCCAAACCGGTGAAGTTCGCCCCTTTGAGGATAGCATCGGAGAAGTTAACCCCACGCAGATCCAAGCCCATGGTTGAAAAATCAACCCCTGCCAAATTGGCACCGGACCAATCTAGGGTCTCATCTAGACTGAAATCTACAGAGGTTAAAGAGGCCAAAGCATCATTAATTGCATCCAGGAACCCACGTACGGAGGGGAAGTCACTCCCTGTGAAAGTGTAGGTTGTAAAGTAGGCTTCAGCAGCCTCTTGCAGCTTAAGATATTCCGTAATGTCACTGGCTGCAGAGTCTGTACCACCAACGATCTGTCCCAGGCTCTGGCCCAGACCTGGAATTTCCTCATCCAACAGATCCAGTGGCAGTTCAGCCACCATATCCTCTACTTGCCCCAGCAGATCAAGAATCTTGGCTTTTAGATCTTCACTGATCTGTACATCGACCCAAACATCTGGGCTATGGATACTCCAGTCACTGCCCTCATAGGTGAGCAGATCATCTTGCTGAAAATGCACCTGCATCAAACCATAATCAGAAAGACTAAAACCTGCTGTGGAGGCATCAAAGGTGAACATACCTGCAAGCTCAGCCTCTGGTGTCACCGTAATTAAGGAGCTTACCCCACCAGCATCCGTAACCTCTGTTGTGGTAATACGGTTTTCACCATCAGCCGCGTCGGGGTCCTCAATCTCGGCCGTTAGCTTGGCTGAGAGAGCCATTTCACCATTAACAATGGAGAGATCAGCGATACCGGCTACATCCAGATCAGCTTGTACATTGCCCAGCTCGACCGAAGCCCCAGCTTCCAGTTGGTTGACATAGAAATAAGGATCCAGTGTAGGCAAGCTGAAGACACCACCATCACCCGCCGTGCCTATAACCAGCCCCATATCGACATCTGCCAACGCATAGATGTTGGCCGCGGCATGACCTGAAATATCCAGATCTGGTAAAACCGCTTGGGCGGCTTCATCCAAATCTGCGGTACCCAGTGAAAAATCAACCCCTACCTCACGGGCCAAATTAACCCGCATATTCAGGTCTATCACCACCTCATCACCACGGATGTTCAGCCCGCCATCAAAGGCAAACATCGGCCCATCCATCGCCACACCCACACCCTGACCAATAAGGGATTCCAACATGGAAGATTTTAAGGTTGTCAGGTCACCATCATCCACCCCAGAGAAGTCAGTCGCAGCATCGTACAGAGCCCCTTCAAGACTGGTTACAGCCGCCAGATCACTGACCCCAGCCAATACAGCCCCCCGAAGATTAGCCATATCCAAAGAAGCTCCCGTCAAAGAGACTTCAGAGAGGTTGGCACCAGAAAAATCAATCCCTGTAAAGGCCAGATCTGTGAGATCCAACCCAGCAAGATTGGCCCCCTTGAACACCCCCGTCACTGTGGCGGGCAGCAGGGCATCCCCGGCCTCTAGTTTGGTCAAGCCTGAGAGATCAGCACGGGTAAAGTCTGTGGAATCACTTAAAGAGGCGGTGGTAAGGATGGCATCCGCCAAATTAACCCCCGCCAAATTAGCCCCGGAGAGATCCTTGCCACTAAAGTCAATGGTCGAAAGGTCAAAGCCGGAAAGGTCCAAACCGCTTAAATCACTGTCGGTCGCAAAATCCTTAAGGTCAGCCCCAAAACTTTCTGTAATCGCCGATAGATCTTCCACCACCATATTGGTCACAGTGGCACTGTCGGTGCCTGTAGCACCAGAGAAGTCAGCACCCCAGGCAAAGACCGCACTAAGGTCAGCATCGGTTAGGGTTGCACCGGCCAAACCTGCATCCCGTAGGTTGGCACCGGTCAAGATAGCATTAGAAAAATCAATACCATCAAGGGTTAAGCCAGAGAGGTTGAAACCGCTAAGGTCATAACTGCTGAGATCTGCACCACTGGCCAGTTCAACGGCACTCCCCGTAACGGTAGAGAGCAGCGCCTCCTCTAAACCACCGTCATAAAGCACCCCTGTGATATCTGTCGAGGCATCCACAGTCACGCCATCAAACAGAGTATCCACAAGCAGAGATTTAGACAGATCCACTCCACTGAGATCCACGTTAGAGAAGTCACTTCCACGAAGATCTAAACCCGACAGGGCGATGCCACCCAAGGTGGCCCCTGTAAAGTTGACACCATTTAAAGAGGCCTTGAGGGTCTGACCCGCACCATCTGTACCGCTAAACAGGACATCCGTAAGATCCGCACCCGCAAAGTTTGCCCCCGTCAGGTCCGCTCCACTGAAATCTGCACCCGTTAAATTGGCACCTGTAAAATCAAAACCACGCAAAGAGAGCCCTGTAAAGTCTGTATAAGCAAGCTGCTCTCCCGCCCAGTCGGTCGTGGCAGAATCAAAGCTAATGGCCACAGCTTTTTGTAAGGCACTGTTAAGCTCAGCAACCAAACCTTTAATGGTCGCGGTCTCTGTACCACTGCCCAAGGTGGTGGTCTCAAAATAGGCTTCAGCCGTACTCTTAAGATCAAAAATCCGCTGGATCAGGGTATCGTCACTCTCCTTACTGGCAAACATATCGGCCAAGGATTGATCAATACCTGGAATTTCCGTGGTTAAGAATGCAGAGTTCAGTGCACCATCACCGGCACTCTTCAGGGTATCCAACACCTCAAGCAACTTGGTCTTGTGTTCGCTGTTCAGCGCGACATCTAAGGTGACTTCAGGATTATTTAGAGCAAACTCACCAACCTCATTAATGGTAAAGAGCGAGTCTGTAGCGATGGTAACAATGGGGTTACCCAACAGATCGGTAACGGCACTGCCACCAATGGTGACACCAGAATCTACCCCCACCTCAATCTGAGCATTTAATTGTGTAGAGGGTGTCACGCTGGCAATATTCTTCCACCAGCCACTGCTATCGGCATCTTTAAGGGCCTGCATCTCTGAATAAGAGAGTTTGCCATCCCCATTGGGGTCATCCAGAGAGATCCGGGCACCAATTTGGGCATCCACAGCGGCAGACTCAACCGTGACAGCACCGAAGTTAGCCAGGGTAAGATCGGCCTCAATCCCGCCAATGCCCAGGCTAGCCCCAAGATCAAAACGGTTTAATGAAATATAAGGATCATAGCTATCCGGTACAGGCAGGGTCAGCACACCGCCCAAATCTCGATCACGCAGGCCCAGTGTTGTGCCTAGATCCATATCCAGAGCGACAATGGCACGCCCATGGGCCTCACCACTCACACCAAAAGTGGGTAATAGGCTTAATGAATCTGCCAGTAGATCTTCACTTTCCAGATTAAAATCTGCGGTGAAGCTTTCATCCACATTGGCCTGCAGGTTCAACTTCAGATCAATTTCCTGACCCGTAAAATCAATACCACCACTAAAGGCAAAGGCTGGCCCAGGGGCACCTTGCTCAAAGATCTCCTCAACCACCACACTGTTTAAATCAGCCAGGAAGGTGGCATCCCAAGCGGTTGGAATGCTGGTGAGGGTATCGTAAAACGCCCCTGCGGCACTGGCCACGGAACCGGTTAAACCTGAAAGATCAACCCCGGATAGGTTGGCGCCATCAAAAATCAGATCGGTAATATCCGCCCCAAAGAAAGAGCTATTAGAGAAATCCCCACCTGAAAAATCCCGGCCACTGATCGTACTCTCTTCGAAAGAACTGCCTTTAAAGCTGCCCCACGACAACAAGCCGTCCAACCCTGTAAAGCCGGAGAAATCTACCCGAGAAAAGTTCACCCCATCAAACAGACGTTGGACGCTGCTAGAGAGATTACTAAACAGGCCATCCATATTGGCCGCATCGCTAAAATCAGCACCTGTAAAGTCTAAAGAGCCGATGTCAAAGGTGATGCCATCAAAGTCAATACCCGAAAAATTGACCCCACGGAAGGTACCCAATAAGTTGGTTAAACCCGTTAGGTCAATACCTTGCCAATCCGCAAAGGAGAAGTCCGTATCCTTATCCGTAACGGTGGTTCCATCAAAGCTGGCGCCGGTCAGGTCAGCCCCTCGAAGGTTTACCCCAGAGAGATCAAAACCACTAAAGCTTAAGCCGGATAGATCAAAACCGCTGAAATCAAACGTACTAAAATCGGATGCCGCATCAAATGTCAAAACCCCGGCCCAGCCCAGCGCAAAGTCAGCATCAACAACAAGGTTGGTCAGTGTTGCCCCTAACGTACCCAGATCACTATTGCCCCACGCCACATCCAAGGCCCAAGCATTTGAAAGATCACTGTCTGCACTGAACACCGCATCAAAGAAACGACTACCTCGGAGGTCAGCCCCATTGAGAGAGATGCCTGACAGGTTGACACCAGAAAAATCGACCCCCGAAAGGTCAAACCCACTAAAGTCCAGAGAACGCCCTGAAAGGTCCAGACCATAGCTGATGTTATGCCAGTCAACCGTTACCCCACTAAAGATACTGCTCAAATCCTCATTGGTTATCGCATCGGTTAAGGTCGGGGTTTTACCCGAATCAAACTTAAACGATCCCCAATCAATATCTAAAAGAGAGGCCTTGCTGAAATCCACATTATTAAGCCATGCACCATCCAGCCTAATGCCACGTAAATCCAGGCCACTAAAGTCAACTTCATCCAAAATAGCCGAGCGGAAATCAGCTAAATGAAGGGTGGCGATATCCAGGCCATCTTTAAAAATGGCCCCTGTCAGGTCGGCACCTAAAAAATCAACCCCTGTTAAATCCAGGCCACTGAAGTCAGCACCTTTCAGGTTGGCACCTGAAAAGTCCATACCGCGTAAATCGATACCCAATGCGGAGAAGTCCACTCCAGCTAGGTTGGCATCGGCCCAGTCCAGTTTATCCGCTGTAAATTTGGTCGCCATAAGAGCGGACAGGGTGTCGTTCAAACTCTGTAAAAACCCACGAACGGAAGGAAAATCAGAACCGCTATAACTGTAACCATCAAAATAGCTGGTTGCTGCATCTGCCAGCTTAAAGGTACCGCCAACATTGTTGGTGGCATCCTCACCATTACCGATGAGGTCAGATAAACTCTGTCCTAAACCAGGAATTTCTTGATCAAACAGACCAAAGGGTAGGTTTTCTCCCAACTCTTCCAACTGACCAAGCAGACCAAGAATGGTCTCTTTAAGGTCTTGACCAATTTGTAGGTCCAAGTTGACTTCTGGCGTGGTTACCGCAAAACCGGAGGCATCATAGGTAAACAGGGTGTCGGTAGCCAACAGCAGTGTTGGTGAACCATAGTTGGAGAGATCAATATTACCCAGTGTGGCATTGAGAGGTAATGTCGCCTCAAGCGAGCCCGAAGCCTCTAAGGCCAGATTTTCTGTAATGGCCGCAACATCGGAACCAACCGACGTTAGGCGAATACGCCCTTCCCCATCTGCTGCGGCTTCATCCAGGTTAAGCCTTGCTTGAGCCTGTAGGTTAATCGATCCATCGGTTACCGATATGGCCGCTGCACCACTTCCAAAGATCTGCTCAGATAAGCCAACCGTTGCGGCCAGATCCGCAATTTCTACCGCTGTGCGTAGCGCCAGTCCATCCAACTTCAAAAAACCATCAAAACCAGAGCTGTCATTGTCCAGATCGGTCACACCCGCCAGTGTTAGACCAACGCCAACCCCACCTGCCAACTCTGCTTGGACCGTCAGATCACTAGCCACTGTCAGATCAAAACCAGCTTGAGCCAGTGCGTTACTGATGCTGTCGGATAAGGTTACAGGGGTGGTAAAGTTGGTTTCACTGGTAAAGTCCAGATCAAAACGAATCTCCCCCCACTGGTCATATAGACCCGCTGTAATCTGGAACATATCCGTACCAGCCAGCGCATTAAACTCATCCGCTAGGCCGTCTGCCCATAACCCCATATCTGTCG
This sequence comes from Magnetococcus sp. PR-3, assembly GCF_036689865.1. Taxonomy (NCBI): domain Bacteria; kingdom Pseudomonadati; phylum Pseudomonadota; class Magnetococcia; order Magnetococcales; family Magnetococcaceae; genus Magnetococcus; species Magnetococcus organivorans. The sequence continues at coordinate 24,770 of NZ_JBAHUQ010000029.1, read as the reverse complement.
AGCCACTGATGGCAGCATCTGCCGCAGCCAATGCATCAATCATCTCATTGGTATCAATGCCCAGTAGATCTGTCACCTCATCGGTGCTGTTTACACCGGCAAGGCCAAAACCACCCTGGATCACCTCACCAAGGCTCATATCCAAAATGGGTACCGTTGTTGAAATCAACCCATCCTGCACAAAAGCAGATGCGGTGTTATACCAGCTATCAAACGCACTCTTGGCGGCATCAACCAAAGAACCGCCTAGGGAGATCCGACCCGTTAAATCTTCTACATTATCGATGTCATAGTTACCATCCACCGTGGTCGTAGCTGAACCATCATGGGTTAGGCTGACAGAGTCACCTGCGAAGTTAACCTGATCCTCACCTGCCCCCCCATCGATACCATCAAGTATGGTGGCATCGTTAATGGTAAACAGGTCGTTACCCAGCCCGCCTTTAATGGTGTAGCTGCCACTACTGGCATCAATGGTCTCTGTGCGTCCTTGATCGGCATAATTAACGGTAATGGAGTCACTATTGATGGTAAATGCCAGATCACCGGTAACATCTGAAAAGTCCAGAGTATCCCCACTGGCTCCAGTGACCGACTGAGCGGTAAAACCATCATCAAAATTATGGGTTGCCGCCAGCGTATGTGCATAACCACGAACAGCTAGGGCTGAGGTATCAATAATCCCATGCTGAAACTCGAGATCCCAGTCCCCACCCATTTTTTGGTTGCCTGTGAGATCTTCACTGGCCGCCACATCGGCCCCAGTGAGTTGGGCAATCTGCGCAACAAACGCTTTACCCTGATCATCCGCGGCAACATCGCACCCATAGATCAACAGGTCTGCATCAACAGACAGGGCTTCTCCCCACTGTTTCAAAGCCTCTTCATACTCAGACACGTTTTCACTGTCCAAGACGCCACTGCCCAGATTAATCTGACCATTCGCACCATGTGCAATTAGATGCACAGCATCCAAATTGTCATACTGCTTTAACCAACTGCTGATTTGATCCATGCCATTTTTGGTGGCATCCAACCAGATCACCTCAAAAGCAGAATCAGCGCTTGCACCAGAACTGGTGAGCGCCTCATGAATGAGTCCCTCGGCATCTTCAACATTAGGGTCCACAAACAGCAATCCGGTAATTTCCGAATTTTCTGTTTGATCTTCCTGCTGATCGTGTTGCAGCTGGGAGAGCGTGGGCTTTGCGGCCCAGTTTGTTGCCTTAGAATCAAACTGGGCGGAGATAAGATCGGCTGGCGCCTCAATGGGGTGGTCAATTTTCCCAGCGTCCGGGTCCGGTGTTGGCGGCACAACCATGCCTTCACCCGACAGCATAAAGCGCGGCTCCAGGTTCTCCACCAGTAAGCGCCGTTGGCGCCCCTGAGGATACCGTCGTCCACGCCCGGTACGTTTAAGAAAATCACGCATCTTTTGCGCAAGATGCATGGGATGTACATGGTGCTTAGATGGTTGATGCAGCGCCATGAGATTCATCTCCCCACAGATGTGGTTCATACTTAAAGGTGGTCATCAGCCGCTTGCCTGAGCGAATAACCATATTCAAAAACAGAAACCGTTTTTCCCGAAAAGCTGTAACGATCGTATGAGAAAAACAGCCCCATTGTAGTAGGTGTCTATGCACCCTGAATGGTTGCACCCTTTTTTGGCATGTAACCATTTGTTAGGTATAGAGATATCTCGATATAAAAAACAACATCATACAAAGGTCTCTTCACCTGCGATAATCCCCGGCCAGCATGGTCGGGATTGTGAATGTTGTAAGCCTTAAGAATCAAGCAACGCGGCCAACGTTTCCAGATCATCCCGACTTAAGGCACCAACGGCTTGCTTGAGCCGTAAACGGTTGATTAAATACTCATAACGTTGTGATAAGTATTCCCGTCGGGAGGTGTAATAAAGCTTATAAGCATCCAGAACCGATAGAACATCTGCAACACCGGATTCAAAGCCAGCCAGCTTAGACTGCAAAGTTGTCGCATTTGCAATCACCTGTTTGCGCAATGCCCCTAAGAGTCGCGAACTACTTTCCACTTGCCGATAAGCAAAACGCGTTTGCCGTTCGACACGCCGGAACTCCAGATCAGCCAAGTGCCTAGCCTGAGCCTCCAGCGCACGGGCCTCGCGCACTTGAGACATGGTCAAGCCCCCCTCTAAGAGGTTCATATCCATGGTCACACCGATGGTGGTGTCATAGGTCTTACCACCACTACCAAAGATCGACCCACTCGCCGTGGAGAGTGAGTGCTCACCTGACAGTTCAAGTGTCGGGAAATACCCAGCCTTAAGCCGCTTAACCTCAAAGTTTTGAACGCGCTGAGCCAAACGGGCCGATTGCAAGGTCAGGTTCTGCTTTAGTGCGGCCTCTAACCAAGACTCAATATTGGCAGGCTGTGGTGGAGCTGGATCAAAATCCCCTTGGAAGCCATGTACAGCATCCACCTTGTCACCGACAATCTCTTTGAGAGCATACTTGGCATCTTCCAGGCGGTTTTGGGAGCCAATAACCTCCGCCTCTGTCAATGCTGCCCGCCCCTCTGCCGTTGCGACATCGGTACGGGTTGCCAGGCCACTATTTTCCTGTGTCTGGGCTCGCTCCAAATGTTTTTGAGTTGCCTCATGCTCCGCCTTAGCCATATCCAAAGCATCTTTAGAGGCGAGCAGATTCATGTAGTTTTCTGCCACACGCAGGATAAGCTCTTGCTCTTCGCGCAACAGGTCTACTTTCGCTTGGGACTGTGAAGCACGCGCTTGGCTCATCTGCACAATCAAAGGCAGCTGAATCAATGGCTGTGTAATGGTTAAGCTGTAGTTACGATCGGTGTAGTTGGTCGGTCCAGTTGGTGAAGAGGAGAGCTGCTGACGCTTGATATCTGAACTGACAATACTGGTGGACACAGAGAAAGAGGCACTAGGCAGGTAACCTGCCAACGCCTGAGGGAAAGCCTCCTGCTTAGATCTAAACAGTGCTTTGGCCCCTTGGAACTGGGCATCGTGGTTTAGCGCATTCTCAAAGAAATCCATCAAGTTAAAGGTCATGCCAGGCTCTTCTGGCGCGGGCGCTTCTTCCAGATCCATCGCCTCCATGACCTGCTCTTTACCAAAAAGCTGCACGGGGCTGATCATGATTTCAGGATTCTCCGCAAAATCATGTGCCGGGACCAAACGGCGATCCAAAGGTAAATCAGCCAAGGCTGTGCCTGGCAACAGATCCTTTGGTGTTAAGACAGAGACGACAAAGTTCTCATGTAAGTTATCAAAACTCTTCCGTACTGCCGCATCTAACATCTGTACAGACTGGACCAGTTCAAACTCAACCCGAGCTGAACCCAATCTGGATTCTCCATACCGGATGGCACGAATAAGAGGGTGCTTGGTCTGATAAGCGGCAACAGCATCCACCACCTGTTCTGGCTTCCACCCAATTAAATCCATACGAATACGAGGGGGGTTTTGCAGCGCATAGGCACTGACTTCGGTTCCACTTGTCCCGTTAAGAAAAAGGGATAGCCGACGCCCTTGCTGGCGCAACTCCACACTTTTCAACGCCCCCGAAACCGCCCCACTTTGGGAAAGATTAGGCCCACTTGAGCCACCGTCTGGTACCAGCCCCACAACGATGGTACCCCGATCACCTGCGACATTACCGTGGCTCTCCACCAGATCTAACGGCTGGTTTAGATCAAAGACCAGGCGACCAATACCCGGTTCATCCTGCTTACCACGGATCTTACGTACCAAGGGGTTGTCAGGATTTGCATTGTAGCGTTTAATGGCCGTTAACAATTGTTTTACTGGAACTTTAGGCAGATCCAACACAAGGCGAGGAGGATTGGCGCGGAAAGAGGCTTCTGCCACGATAGCGGCATTACCTTCCAACACAACCTGGAGTAAACCACTACGGTTCATCAGTTTGACACGATGCAGGGTGGGTGTAGGGAGCTTTTCATCCAGCGCCAGTGTCTCTTCAGGCATCTCAGTAGAGAGCACAACCTCCCAACGTGAAAGCTCACCATCCAACGCCACCAGGGTTTCATCAAGAACCGACATCTGCTCCAGCAAGACCAGCGTAACAACACCCTCTCCCGCCTCTTCATCCACAGAGATCTGTAACGATTTAACCAAAGGATGCAGTTCCGTCAACCGTGCCACGAGCTGTTCCAGCATGGGCTGTGTCGCCCCTTTGAGGTGCACCCTCAACCCGTAACCGTTATCGATCAAACTACCATGGGTAATGACCCCCAGGCCTGCATCAACCTGGAAACGTACCGTACCGGCCTCCCCCAGCAGAGCCAGCTTACGTACAGGGTCGGATTGCGCCCAAGCCAACTGCGCAACAAACAGCAAGCCAATTAAAGGCAGTACTAAGGCACTTTTCAGTCGACGAAAAATCATAATCAACAACCCGACACAGGACAAAAAGTTGTAAAGACTCTGCGCAAAAAACCAACACATCCATCATCGTTTTTTACACGCTTAACAGAACTTGGCGGTCAACCAGGACTTCCCTAGGAATCCCCGGCTTTTACCAACCGTTATTTATACCATTTCAAAGCAACAATTGCAAAAAACCAGCCCTATTCAAACCATACATATTCTTACAAATGACCTGATAAGCCTACGATATTAAGCTTCTCTTTGTATTAAGCTTCATCAACACACTCATCAAACAAAAAAAGAGCCCATGGTTACCCATGGGCTCTCTTCTTAGAAACTTCGCATCTGCTTATTCAGCGGAACGCATTTTCCAATCAACCAAACGCTGGAAGCGGCGCAGAGAAACAAGGTGCGCCACAATCAACTTATAGTGACCACTGCGGGTCAAACTGGTCAAAGCTTCATCATCCAGCTCATCCAGCTTTTTCTCATCAATACGCATAAACCCGCCAAAAGAGCTGGTCACACCTTTGAATTCCCAGTTAAACACTGCGTCATCAAACAGATCCAACTCTTCCATTTTCTTCAGGAAGTTCTGCGTCCGATCAAAAGCTTCCTGAAAATCTGTCAGGAATTTCATCGCACTTTTGGAGAACTCACTGGCTTCGCCTTCACCATCAAACAGTTCACGACCTTCGTCACTGTTGACACCTTCAGCATCCATATCCAAGCCAACGACCATACGGGTATTTTCAGGATCCCGAACCATGATGAAGGGATAACGACGCAAGAAAGCAGGCATATATTCACCCTCTTTCCATACACCATCACCATCCACAAACTGGTTGGTCTCACGCTCCAATCCCATCAGAGCCAGCGGTACGATGCTACCATCCTCTCCTTTGGCAAACATGATCGGGTGAGAGAGGGAACAAGGAAAAAATTCAATATCGGAAATAGGGCAACTTTGAATTTTTGTCGCATAGCGGAAATGGTTGATCGGCTTGATCTTAAGATCTTTATGTTCTTTGCTATTGACCACTGCAACATTGGCATAAAGCGCTTGAGCCATCGTTGAGATACTCCTGACTGATAGGGAAACCACGACTGCAAAAGCCGTATGAATGAAACGAGAGCTTACCATGCCTTATACAGTGGTAAGAAGCATTATTCTTTCAAAAACTCATCAAAAAATTGAAAAAACAGCAGTAAAAGAGTTTTAACAAAATCTCTCACTCAAAATCCCAACACATCCTTACGATAAATATGTCTTTTTCTTACATTTCCTTAAATAATTTTTGCGGGTTTTCTACGTTTTAAACAAGCGACAAAACTTTGCCCATGCCCCCCGAATATCTTCATAAAAAAATCTTATATTTTTACGCTCAAGCCGACCATCCCAATCTATTATTATGCGATATGGGGTGAACTACACCCATACAAGCATCAATTTTCAAAATCCAAAGTTGCATTTAATCCTATTAAATTGTATGAATTTAATTGCTTATGGGATTAGCTTCTCATTTTATTTTCTATTTCAATCTACAACAACTACAAGGTTCAACATATGGAATCATTAATAGGTAGTGCGTCACCAACGTTCATACTCATTCAACTTGTCAACTACACCATTGCAGGCATTCTCTTAATCTATACTTTTCGGACAAACCGACAACTTTTCTGGACCTTAACCGCGGGTATTCTCATGGGCTTTGCCATTGAATACTCCCAAACGTCTAAAGCCTCACCGCCCTACTACTACACCGAAGCTTTAGTATGGCTACCAGGCGGCGTCCCCTTAGGCGTGGTGCTGAGCTGGGGAACCATCTTTTTCTCACTCTTCACGACCCTACGTCGCTTACAGCTCTCAACCTGGGTTATTGCCCCTGTTGCAGGCTTAGCGGCGACCATGCTGGACCTCGTTACCGATCCAGCTTTTGTATCCATTGGTTTTTGGGTGTGGAAGGTACCACCAGGTTGGTTTGGCATTCCGTGGAGTAACTACATGGGGTGGTACATCATTGTTGCAGCTTTTGTAGCTTCAACAGAGTGGATGCTTAAACATTTAAAGCCAGGAAATACACATCTGTTTTGGGAGATCACACGGGCGGTTATTCCGGTACCCATCACATTTGGTGTTTTCATAGCCTTAATGACCATCTATGTAGAGTTATTCCAAAAAATGCAGCTTCTACCTGAGCAGCTGGTGGTGAGCTCTGTATTGGTACTAACGGGGCTAATAGGGGCATGGAAGTTGGCAAAAGCCAAACGCTCTTGGCCCCTAGATGTCTACAGCTTGGTCACACCTCTATTTCTTATTGTTGCCAGCCTGCTCATCCTTACCTTCAGCAAACTGCATACAACCTACGCAGAACTGAGCATGGTCATGCCGGCACTCTCGGCCCTGGTAATCCTGATTTTTTTAACACCGAACCTGGATACCTTACTGGGCAGAACCCACCCACCTGAGCCTTGTGAAAAATGTGCCCACACAGCATGGTGGGCCATTATCGCGACCGTGGCGTTGGCCATTTCTCTTTATCAGGCCAACATTGCCCCAAAAAAGGGACTTATTGGCCCTGTAGAGATTCCACAGGATGATGCATTTATTCCTGAAGAGCAGGTTCAGTGGTGGTATTGGACAGGCCATTTAAAGACAGATACAGGACGTGAATTTGGCTATGAAATAGTCTTTTTCGCTTTTAATACTGGCTTGTTAATGCGAGATCAGTTGGTTCAAGCTGCGATTACAGACGTGGAGGGCAATAAGTTTCACTTTGGTGAAAAAATCGTCTTCCGCCTACCCACCCAACTCGACAGTTCATTTGACTTAACAACAGACAACGCCAAAAAACCCGGAAACATCGTCGTTACGGCCAAAGGTGGTGGTGGTTTAGATCATCTGCACGCTGAAGTGGACAATTTTATTCTGGATGTTGATCTTAAACAGACCAAACCTGTTGCCATGCACTATGGCGGGGACGCGCATCCATACCGCTTCAATGGATACACCTACTACTATTCACGCCCCCATATGAAAACCACGGGCACCTTAAGTATTGATGGCAAAGTTGAAAAAGTGGCTGGCCATACATGGTTTGATCGCCAATATGGAGAGCTCTACCAAGCCATTGTTAAAGGGTGGCAGTGGTTTGCCATAGAGTTAGACGATAACCGTCAGATTATGCTCTATGATATTCTGGGTAAAGCTAATGAGACCGAACAATCTGGATCCATTACGGATGCCAAGGGGATTACACGCACCCTCTCTCGCCATGACTTTTCTGTAGAAATTCTTGGGGAGTGGACCAGCCCACATACCAACTGCAAATACCCCTCTGGTTGGAAAGTTACCGTTAATGATGAGGTCTTTACCGTTATGCCCCAGGTTAAAGATCAAGAGCTACGCGCCACACACGGTTACTGGGCTGGACCCGAGTACTGGGAAGGTACCAACAGTGTCACCAGCGAAAAGGTTAATGGTCGGGCCTATGTTGAACTAAATGGCTACTGTCGCAGCATAGAAGGAACCTGGGGCATACAGAACAAATAATTCATGCCCTCTTCAAACAACAAGCCCTCGCGACCTGTTCGCGAGGGCTTGTTTATTCAATGACAAGAGACTCGGCATCATAATCCTTCTTGCCGTAAAAAACCGCACCCCCGCCATCCACAGAGAACGATCAGGCTCGTCTTTTTGCTTACAGATACACCTTATTGCAACGCCCAATCAAGCGTTAAGCCAAAGGATTAAATATCGGCCTTCCCCTTGCGGATACCATCCAACAAGCTCTGCAATGATTTAATCATGAGATTAAAGGAAAGATCATCAGGGGATTTTTCCCAATTTTGGCATGACTGAGCCACCATACTGGCACCAATACTTAAAGCGCTGCCTTTGAGAGTATGCACTTGTTTGTGCAAGTCTTCATCCTCACCCAATTGCTGCCAATGCTCTCGCAGACGTTCAGGGAGCCCCTCATTTAACTGTAGATATTGATCCAAAAGCTTGGTAAAGAGCTCTGGCCGTTTAAGAAGGTGTGAGGGCACTCTACCAGGATCAATTCCAGCAGGAAATGAAACAGGAGGCCACATCTGCGAACCTTCGCCATCCATTTTTTTAACTGATTTTACTTTACCTTTATCGGCTTCCACGCTCTCTTCAACAGGATGGTTTGGGTGCATCCATTTACCTAACATATCATAGAGGGGCTGGATTTCTATTGGCTTGGTCAGGTGCCCTTGCATACCAGCCTCTAACGATCGGTCGGCATCCCCAGACATGGCATGCGCTGTCATGGCAATGATTGGTAACTGCTTACCCTGGGGTAGCTGTCGAATACGCTTGGTCGCTTCATACCCATCCATCACAGGCATTTGAATATCCATAAGCACCAGATCAAAGGTACGACCTTGCAGGGCATCCAAGGCTTCCTGCCCTTGGTTGGCAATGCTGACATCCAGCCCGCACTGCTCCAAGAGTTCTTGCGCAACCTGTTGGTTAATGGGGTTATCTTCGACCAACAGCACCTTACCACCTTGCAACCATTTGGGGGGATACCCCTCCTGTGTCAGGGCATCACGAATAGGCACCAAAGATGTGTCCTCAAACTTACCTGCCAAGAGTAAGCCAATGTTTTTGCCTAAAACACTTGGGCTACAGGCTATTGAAACAACACCATCTAGCCCATACTGCTCAGCTCGGGCTTGCAAAGCGGCCACTTTAAAAGCAGGTGCCAGCAGAAGTTGTTTGGGTGGCAGCTGTAAACGTGTTTGAAGCCTTGGCAATCCCCCCTCTAATGCGCCATGTTCAAACTGCTGCCAACTATAGATAACCATACCAATCTCACCCTCTTCTGCCGCATTCAAGCGCGCCAAAAGTGCCGCACGATCAGGTACAACATCAACCAAGGCTTTTAAACCCTGTAAATTGCGAAGAAGCGCGGTTCGTGCCTGACAGGGGCTTTCAACCAAGAGTATTTTTTTAGAACCCAAGGCCGAGGAGAGGTCACACTTGATGTTCTGTGCCAGCTGCATACCAAACCGGGCCGAAAAGGTGAACCGACTCCCCACCTCTGGCTGACTGCTGACAGAGATTTTTCCACCCATCATTTCAACCAAGTTATGGCAAATGGCCAAACCAAGACCCGTACCACCAAAACGACGGGTATGCGAAATATCAACTTGCGTGAACGGGGTAAACAACTGAGCCGCTTGCTCAGAGGTCATACCAATACCACTATCGGTCACATGGAACTGAATAAGTGCCGAGGCTTCATCCTGCTCCAGAGGCTCCACTAAAATTTCCACAGATCCCTTCTGCGTGAACTTCACAGCATTGGCAACCAAATTGGTTAGAACTTGACCCAGACGTAAGGGATCACCAATGAGCGCTTGTGGAACATCGTTACTATGGGTTAATACCAGCTCTAAGCCTTTTTCTTCTGCACGGTTGGCATTGAGGTTGGCGACACTTTCAAGCACCTCATCCAAAGTGAAAGAGAGCGTTTCAATTTCAAGTTTACCCGCCTCAATCTTCGAAAAATCGAGTATGTCGCCAATCAACCCCAGGAGTGATCGGGCTGAAAAGAGAATTTTGGTCAAATAATCCTGCTGTTGCTTATCCAGTTTGGTTTTTAAAGCCAGATGAGAAAAACCAATAACAGAGTTCATGGGCGTCCGAATTTCATGACTCATATTGGCTAAGAATGCACTTTTAGCCCGTGTGGCTTCCTCAGCTTCTTCTTTGGCTTGGGTTAAATCAGCCTGGACCTGTTTAAGTGTGGTAATTTCAGCAAACCCCAGCACCATCAGCTGGTCACCAGCATCATCTTCCAAGGCATAAGCCGAGACCAAAGACCAGCTGTTATGTGCCTCCAGGTCCCTAACTTGAAACTCCTCATGCCTTACAGATTCACCAGCTTGCAGACGCTGACGTATCTGTTTAAAAACATCAGGATCAACAAACAACGCTGAGGCTGGGTAAGAAATGGGAAGATCTTCGGCCACCTTAAAGAATTGATGAGCCGCACGATTACTACGCCGTAAGCGCCCATCTTTCATACCAACCAAGATCATAGGGAATGGTGCAACCTCAAAGATGGCACGGGTACTTCGTTCACTTCTTCGCTCACGTTCAATAGATATCCACACCATCCGCCATAGCCATGCTAAGACGATTAAAATGAAAAAAGTACCGAGCAACAGTTTAAAGCGGACATCCCCCTTTAAACTCCGCTGAAAGGCTGTGTTGGCATAAAATTCTGCAATGCCCAGAAGCTCACCACTCATTTTGTCATACAAAGGTACGGTGGTCAGAAAACACCGCTGGCAATCTACTTGACCTTTCTCTTTGTCCAAACTGCCACCTGGTGCAGGCACCATGTCATAATCAACCTCAACCCGTAGCCCTAAGACAATCGGTGTACCAGTAATGGGCTCTTTAACAATCAAGATCTCATCTATGGCCCCCTCCAGACGGGCGGGGTCATAGTAGCCATTAACAGGCTGCAGGGCATCTGCCAGGACACGGGCTTGATAACCAGCCAGTGTTCGGGCGTGGGATTCACTATTGGCATCTAACTTCGGCTCCAACTCATAGAGCCAGTAGCCAGTCATTAGCAATAAGACTAAAAAGCCAACTAAGGGGAAAAGGAGTGTCACATTCCCCTTTCTCCCTCGTTTCATTAGGGCTCCATTTTGCACAGGTTTACTCATAGCGTTTGGCCACCCTTAAAAAGAAGGATTTCAACTGAATCCCAGACGCTTTAAGAGCCCCCATATTGATATAAGGCAAAACGCGATCGGTAATAGACAAGCCGCCACTCACCCCCGCCTCGACATCCCCTTTAAAAGGTGAGATCAAGATCACTTTTTGGTGGCGTGCAAATTTTATGATATGCGGTAAATCTTCATCGGCTGACTGGCTTAGAAACAAACCTGCCAATTGCTGATTATGATATGAGGAGAGCTGCTTAAGCTTTACCGCTTCGACATGAATGGATTTTCCGCGTAACTTCCCACGGTTACGCATGACACGCACCAAGGCATCTGCCCTATCCTGCTCCGTGCGATACAAGATAAGCAGGTGCAGTTGGCCATCCGCATTTAATTTAGAGGTAAGATTACGATCCGCAGACAAGAAGGAGGGAAACAACTTAAATCCAACATTTAAGCGTCTGTCCTCTTGCTCTCCCGCAAAGGGGAGACCATACAAGGGGCTTAACAAAAGGGTGACCAAAATAATCGGAAAAATAAACTTAATGAACAACCTTTTGTTTTGTTCTTTTTTATACCCTACTTTCACTCGGCACATATAGCCGAAATACCTTTAAAAAGATTTTGTTATACCGACCCAGAAAGTGCGGCCCGGACGTACTCGGTCTCCATTATAGGAGGGAAAATAGTCCCCGGTAGCAGCGCCAAGCACCCTTGGAATATCATCATAGGCAAGCAAAGCTGGATACCGAACCAATTCATCAAACAGGTTATCAACTCCTGCGCGTAATGTCAGGCCATTAATGTTCAAAACTTTCCGTACCGTCCAGGTCAAGGATAAGGTTTCATACCCTTCAAGATCTGTCCGCGTATCGTTATACTCTCGATAGCGCTTCCCCACATGCCTCAACCAACTGGTTATGGTCATCTCATCCGTTGGTTCATAAGTCACGCTTAAATTGGCCATTTTATCCGCAGCACCAGGTGAGCGGATATTGTTCTCTTGATCATCTGCATAGACATAGCTGGCGTTCCCCTCAAACTTCAAACGGGAATTGACCCGATGGACCCCTTCTACTTCAACACCACGTTGGTGTACGCCACTACTGGCAACAAACCCAACAAGGCTGTCTGCCCGAATGGTATTTTTCAGTCGAGAAGTGAACAGCGTACCCCGCAACTCATTTTTCACCCCTTTAAAAATATAGGACAGTTCCGCGGTATGGTTTCGCTGGGGTTGAAGCGTCTGATCCCAAGACATTTCGTAGAAAGTAGGCGGGCGAAATGATTGCGCATATTGTGCTTTAAGAATGTGCTTATCATTCAAACGCCAGACACCGGCCAACCGTGGGGTAATACTGGCACCAAAATCATCATAGTGATCTAAGCGAATACCACCGGTAATGGTAATATCATCATTAACCCGATAAGCATCTTGAGCAGACAAACTCATGACTGTACGGCGCCAATGCTGAGAAGGCCACTTCAACCCATCTTCATAGGTGAATCTCTGCATAACCGTACCCAGATTCACCCCAGCTGGTGTCACATTATTTTCCTGCCAGGACTCCCCTACCCATAAATGGCTCACAGCAAAGCCAGCCATGAGATCATGTTTTCCAAACTGGAAGGAGAAGTCACCATTCAAATAAATCTTGTCCTCATTATATTTACCGACTGAGTTATAGCCATTCGGATAGATAACACCGAGAACATTGACCTGATAATATGGCATCAACATGATGTCGTAAAAATTACTATAATGAACCCAACCCGCTTTGGTATCGAGCTTTCCATTTTCTGCCACATCCCAAGCAGCTCGCCCCTCTAAGCTGACATATCTATTGCGGTAAGAGATGCCACTGTTCTCTTCAGAAAGTGCATGAACGGTCCCGTAAAAGTCTCCATGACCATCCTCTAGATATTTAAATGAAAGCCCATAATCACCATGGACAAAATCCATTAAAAAAGTACGTTCTTGAAGATCTTCGTTGGTATAACCGGGTGTATTGGTTTGAGCTTGGGTGCCAGTGTAGGAAGGGTTATTCCACAGCGCATCATCCGCATAAAATTGGCGGTTGCCCTGGGAGTGTCCGGCAGAGAAGTTATAGCTAAGGGACCATTTTTTATGCTTGGGTTGCCACTTACCCATACCACCCAACACATAAGTGTCAAATGATCCTGCCCTGGCAAAGGTTTGGTTGAGTTCAGTGTGTGTAATGACATTGATCACACCAGCATAGGCAAATTCACCATGCACAGCAGATCCTGGACCCCGAATAACTTCAATTTGCTTAATTTGCTCAATGGGCATGTTTAAAACAGGGTCCGCGGTTGCCGCCAAAGTGGCATTGAGCGGAACACCATTGAGCATAAGTTTCATGTTGCCTGAGCCAAAACCACCCCCAACACCACGAACCAAAACCTGTTTACCACCTGTTTTATCTAAGGAAGGTTCAATGCCCGGAACAAAACGTAAAGCAGCCCAAACCGATTGCACCCCCTTTTCCATCATATCTTTACCATGTAGCACCGTAACCAAACCGGGTACAAAGTCGATATTCATGCGGGTTTTAGTGGCAATCTCTGTTTGTTCCTCAAGTACATTGAGTAAATTCTCGAGGTCTGCCATTTCATCTTCAAGATTTTGACTCTCTTGAGAGAAGGCCATAACGGGTAAGGAGGAAAGCAGAAGAACCCCAACCAGTGAAATCGTTAGAGACCGTTTCATAAAGTCAACTCAACGTGAAGTGTTTTAACTGGTGACATCCTAACCTCGACAAAACAGACCAGAACCAGAGCTTTCGTTAGAATAAGCAAGAACTTGAACCATTAACACAGCCATGACATTTGCAATTTTGGTTTTGCAACTCATCCAAAAATAACGTTAATCATGAAGAGCCGTTTTATTCCAAGAAAAACTTACACTAAGACGAAAGATATGAAACCCAAATCTGACTATTTTAACCTATTAAGTCAAGAACTACCTTATCTTCCTGCCTTTAACGTCTAACTTATAAGATTGTTTTCTTGAAAAAGAATCGATACATTACGCCCCCCTTCCAGAACATCAAATAACATTCCGCAGCACAAAATAAGCATATACTAAATCTTATATATTAAATTTTACTTTTCAATCCAAAGACTTAACCTGGATCAATTTTCAAAGCATGGGAATAAAAAAAACTTGCTAATCCTCTAAAAAAAACGCAACTCTTGATACACATCATCTCACCCTGAGCAGAGGATAAGCACAATTACGCACCAAGGCACAGCAATTTGGAGACAGGGATGGCTGCACAATTAAGACGTCGAGATCTTCTAAGGGGGTCGGTTAAAAAGGACCACCCGACGATCCTACGTCCCCCCTGGGCCCGAGGGGAGAGAGCATTTCTCAACCGTTGTGATCGGTGTGACCACTGCTTGGATGCCTGCCCAACGCATATACTGGTCCGCGGAGAGGGTGGCTACCCTCAAGTTGACTACAAACTGGGTGAGTGTGATTTTTGTGAAAAGTGTGTTGAAGTGTGTCAGCCAGGAGCACTCTCACTTGATGTTTCACCCGTTTGGCAACGTTTAGCACAGATACCTGAAGATTGCTTACCTCTAAAAGGGGTTACGTGCCAAAGTTGCCGAGATGTTTGTGAACCAATGGCAATCCGTTTTCCACCTAGTTTGGGCGGAATTGCCAAGCCGGAAATAGATGCTTCCCTATGTAATGGTTGTGGTGCTTGTGTCACACCCTGCCCTGTGGGTACATTAACGGTTGTTGCACTGGAGGGAACAGTATCCCTCCCCCAGACGCCATTAACAGATGAGGTTGCCCCATGCACCTTATGAGCGCCGTGGTCCAAGTGAGACCCGACCAAAGAGTTGAGATTAGCGATCAAATTGTCTCCATCCCCGGTGTGGAAATACATGTCGATGGTGGAGATGGTAGGTTGGTCGTTACATTGGAAAGTGATCGGTTCCGATCCCTGGCCGATAATATGGAACAAATTCGTGATTTAACAGGCGTCTTAGACGCTACCCCTGTCTATCAATATTCGGATCCCACGGAATCCGAGGCATCCCAGAAGGAGATGGCATCGTGAAGCTCAGCAGGCGAGAGTACATCAAGGCCAATGCCATTGCTGCGGCAGCGGCTGCAGCAGGTTTGCCCGCAGCGGTGCCCAGTGAGGCTGAAGCTGCTCCCAACAGCGCCATCCGTTGGGATAAGGCACCCTGTCGTTTCTGCGGCACTGGCTGTAGTATCTTGGTGGGTACCAAGAATGACCGCATCGTTGCCACCCAAGGTGACCCCGATGCCCCAGTCAACCGCGGATTGAACTGCATTAAAGGGTATTTTCTTTCCAAAATCCCATATGGCAAAGACCGTTTGTCTAAGCCGTTACTGCGGAAATCAGCCGGTAAATATGACAAGAATGGTGACTTCCATGAAGTATCATGGGATGAAGCTTTTGATGTCATGGCTGATCAGTTCAAAAAGTCACTTAAAAAAGGCTTGGATTCTGGAAAAATGCCTCCAGTGGGCATGTTCGGTTCAGGCCAATGGACAGTTTGGGAAGGCTACGCGGCTGCTAAGCTGATGAAAGCCGGCTTCCGTTCAAACCATATTGATCCCAATGCACGTCACTGTATGGCCTCTGCTGTTGCGGGCTTTATCCGTACCTTTGGTATTGATGAGCCCATGGGTTGCTACGATGACCTCGAGCATGCAGACGCTTTTGTGCTCTGGGGCTCAAACATGGCAGAAATG
The DNA here is from genome assembly GCF_036689865.1 of Magnetococcus sp. PR-3. Classification (NCBI taxonomy): domain Bacteria; kingdom Pseudomonadati; phylum Pseudomonadota; class Magnetococcia; order Magnetococcales; family Magnetococcaceae; genus Magnetococcus; species Magnetococcus organivorans. Next base: position 8,895 of record NZ_JBAHUQ010000029.1, on the reverse strand, counting down.
CACCCCATTCTTTGGTCACGTCTGACCAATACGCGTTTGACCAAGCCCAATGCTAAGGTTGCTGTACTCTCTACATACCAGCACCGCTGCTTTGACTTGGCAGATCTGGGTATCGTATTTAACCCGCAAAGTGATTTGGCCATTGCCAACTTCATCGCGAACTACGTGATTAAGAAGGGGACCTACAACAAGGACTTCATCACTAAGCACGTAAACTTCCGCTTGGGTAATACCGACATCGGTTACGGTCTGCGTCCCAGTGATGAACGTGAGAAGAAAGCAAAGAACAATAAGTCTCGTAAAGACACCATTGGTTCTAAGCCTATTACGTTCGAACAGTTTGCTGAGTTTGTCTCTGAATATGATGTTAAAAAAGCCAGCGAGATCTCTGGTGTATCTGAGCGTCAGCTGACTGAACTTGCAGAGATTTATGCCGACCCAGACCGCAAGGTCATGTCGCTCTGGACCATGGGTATGAACCAGCACACCCGTGGTACATGGCAGAACAACCTTGTCTACAACCTGCACTTGCTCACCGGTAAGATTTCTGAGCCTGGCAACAGCCCCTTCTCACTGACAGGTCAGCCTTCTGCTTGTGGAACAGCACGTGAAGTAGGAACGTTCTGTCACCGTCTTCCTGCAGACATGGTTGTGGCAAAGAAAAAGCACCGTGATATCTGCGAAAAGCATTGGAAAGTTCCAGAAGGAACCATTCCAGGCAAAGTGGGCTACCACGCTGCTCTGCAGAACCGAAAGCTTAAAGATGGTCAGCTCAATGCCTATTGGGTGATGTGTAACAACAATATGCAAGCTGCAGCCAACATGAATGAGGAAACCTACCCTGGGTATCGTAATCCTCAAAACTTCATCGTTGTGTCTGATCCATATCCAACGGTAACCGCACAGGCAGCTGACCTTATTCTTCCGACCGCAATGTGGGTTGAAAAAGAAGGTGCCTACGGTAATGCTGAACGCCGCACCCAGTTCTGGCGTCAGCAGATCCCTGCTCCAGGTGAGGCAAAATCTGACCTATGGCAGCTGATGGAGTTCTCTAAGCGCTTCAAGGTAGAGGAAGTTTGGCCTGCTGATCTGATTGCTAAAGCACCAGAGCTTAAAGGCAAAACGCTGTTTGACATACTCTTTGCCAACGGTCAGGTGGATAAATTCCCTCTCTCTGAAACAGCCGAAGGCTTTGATAACGAAGAGTCAAAAGATTTTGGCTTCTACGTTCAAAAAGGTCTGTTTGAAGAGTATGCCTACTTTGGCCGCGGTCATGCCCATGACTTGGCAGACTTTGATACTTACCACCAAGCTCGCGGTCTGCGCTGGCCTGTGGTTGATGGCAAAGAGACACTGTGGCGCTTCCGTGAAGGTTATGATCCCTACGTGCCTAAAGGTGAAGGTGTACGCTTCTACGGTAAGCCTGATGGCAAGGCATGGGCATTTGCCTTACCCTACGAGCCACCAGCAGAAGTACCTGATCAGGAATATGATCTGTGGCTCTGCACAGGTCGTGTACTCGAGCACTGGCACTCAGGCTCTATGACACGTCGTGTACCAGAACTGCACCGAGCAATGCCTGACGCCATGGTTTATATGCACCCAAGTGACGCGAAAAAACGCGGCCTTAAGCGGGGCATGTCAGCCAAGCTGGTATCACGCCGCGGTGAGATCACGGCACGCATTGAAACCCGTGGCCGTAACCGGGTTCCAGAGGGTCTGATCTATGTGCCTTGGTTTGACGCTTCGCGTCTGATCAACAAACTGACACTGGATGCAACGTGCCCCATTTCGAAAGAGACTGACTATAAGAAGTGTTCAGTCAAAGTACTGAAAGCCTAGCTTTCGATTCACCATAAATGAATCGCCAGGGAGGTCTCATAGAAGACCGGGTGGGGTAGCGGTTCAGATCAGGTTAGATGTTGGTGCCCGCTTGACGGGCACCACATCTGGCTTGGCATGAAGGAACAGTGATGGAAGAACCCGTTACCCCCCCACAGGAAAGCGATGATAAAGGTGTTGATCGTCGCGGTTTTTTTCAGAATTTAGCTCGAGGCGTTGCAGGAAGTGCCGTTTTTGGCTCTCTACTGTGGACACACGCTAAGACAGCTTCAGCCATGCCTGCACAGTCATTAAGACCGCCAGGAGCCTTGGTAGAAGATGATTTTTTAAAAGCTTGTGTACGGTGTGGACTCTGTGTGAGAGCTTGCCCGTATAAGATTCTTAAATTGGCACAACCCGGTGATGAAGAAGCGTTAGGAACACCCTTCTTTGAAGCGCGAACTGGGCCTTGTGAAATGTGTGAAGATATACCATGTGTCCCGGCTTGCCCGACGGGTGCTTTGGATCGAAGTTTAAAAGAGATCGATGATGCACGAATGGGCATTGCGGTATTGTCTGACCAAGAGACATGTTTAAACTTCTTGGGGCTTCGTTGTGATGTCTGTTACCGGGTTTGTCCGGCCATCGACAAAGCGATAACCCTGGAGATGCGTCGTGATTTACGCAGCGGACATCACGCTAAGTTTATCCCGACTGTCCACTCTGAGCACTGCACAGGGTGTGGCAAATGTGAAGAAGGGTGTGTTCTACCTAAAGCTGCCATCAAAGTTATGCCTATTGAGCTAGCTAAAGGCGCTTCTGCTGAGCACTATAAATTGGGTTGGGAAGAGAAGGATAAGCAAGGGGAGTCCCTGCTACCGGATCTTATTAAATTACCCATTCGCCGACCTGGAGATCAGCCATGAGCCGACTTCCAGGGGTTGAAGCGAGACAAGAAAAAGGTTGGATTAAAGCTTATAAATGGCTAATCCTCCGAAGGTTTTCACAAATACTGGTCTTTGCACTCTTTTGGAGTGGGCCATGGTTGGGTGTTTGGATAGCCAAAGGCAACATGGCATCTAGCACACTGTTTGAAGTGATTCCATTGAGTGATCCCTTTATTCAGTTGCAATCGTGGTTCTCTGGGCATCAATTAGCCCAAGATGCCCTCCTGGGCACACTTCTGATTGTGGTGTTGTATATGCTTGTTGGGGGGCGACTGTTTTGTAGCTGGGTTTGCCCACTTAACGTTGTAAGCGATTTTGCAGGATGGGTACGACGCACTTTGGGTTTCCGGGGTGGTTGGCGGCCTAAACGCAATACACGCTATGTGGTTCTTGGACTGGTGTTAGTCATGTCACTAGTAACCGGCCAACTTGCGTGGGAGTTAATCAACCCTGTTTCAATGGTACAACGGGGATTGATCTTTGGAATTGGCTTTGGCTGGATGGCAGCGGTTGCGCTGTTCCTTTGGGAACTACTGGTAAGTCCTCAAGGATGGTGCGGTCGGCTTTGTCCACACGGAGCACTTTATAGCCTGCTTGGCAGGTGGTCACCGCTAAGGGTACAAACCCCGACGCGTGATGAGTGCGATGACTGTATGGACTGTTATTTAGTCTGCCCTGAACCACAGGTTCTTAAACCGGCCCTTAAAGCGGTAGATGGACAAGGCCCGGTTATTAATGCGATCAACTGTACCAATTGTGGTCGCTGTATAGATGTTTGCCCCCAATCAATCTTCAACTTTGGGGTTAAAGTTAGGCCCTCAGAAACGAGCTAAGGTGGCGCTATGAACGGTTTCGCGAGATGGATGGTAATGGGATGGATGGCCTGCTTCGCCCTGGTGGGTGTGGTCGCCACAACGTCGGCCAACGAAGGGGGGGTTCAATCCCTACGCGGGGTACAAAGCCTGGAGAGTAACTCCGCGGCACCCGTCTTCAAGAAGTGGAGAGAAGATCAAAAACCGATCAAACGGGACTATCTACAACAGCCCCCGCTGATCCCCCACTCGGTAGAACAGTATCGCATCAATCTGCGGCAAAACCGCTGCTTGAGTTGCCATAGCTGGGATACCTACAAGCAGTCTGGTGCTACAAAGATCAGTTTAACCCATTTCCGTGACCGCTACGGTAGTGAGTTAGCTGATGTCTCACCTGGACGTTACTTCTGCACCCAGTGCCATGTGCCCCAGCGTAATGCACGGCCTTTGGTGGAGAACTCCTTTAAACCGGTGGATGCACTACGCTAATTCAGACTAATACTGAACAGCGTATCGTTCCCCATCCCTAACCGATTCCGGAATTAAGGAGATCGCGAGATGGCATTCATCGTCTACAAGGATGGTCCTTGGGACCGTATTAAATCAGCAGGCCTCGTTGCTTCGGCCGTCCTCATCTTCGTAGGTATCGTCTTTTGGGGCGGTTTCCACTGGGTGTTAGAGCTGACGAATACAGAGAGTTTCTGCATTACATGTCATGAAATGCGTGACAATGTTTATGCAGAGTATCAGGACAGTGTGCACTACAATAATGCCAGTGGTGTTCGTGCAACCTGCCCAGACTGCCACGTACCAAAGGAGTGGCTCTACAAACTGCGCCGTAAAATTCAGGCCAGTAATGAGCTCTACCATTGGGCTTTAGGTACAGTGGATACGCCAGAGAAGTTTGATGAACATCGTTTAACCATGGCCCGTCGGGTATGGAAAGCGATGAAAGAGACCGACTCTCGCGAATGTCGTAACTGTCATGACTTCCAATCCATGGATTTCACCAAGCAGGGAACCCGTGGTTTTGACAATCACCGTCGCGGATTTGCTGCTGGCAAGACCTGTATCGACTGCCACAAAGGCATCGCACATAGATTACCTTTGGGTATGAACAAAGAAGAGCAAGCATTGGGCGGCGGATAAATAGCGCCACCAAATCGAAGCAACCCTTCCGGGCCGCCATTGTGCGGCCCCTTTTTTTGCCTTTGACCAAAAGGTATCAAGAAGACGAAGAGCAGCTTGGGTGTCCTTTAAAATATTACTGAGTGTTATTTTTTTTACTCACAGGCGGGAAATATTGATCCATTATCTCGGTTAAACCCATCGAGCTAAGGCCCTATGTGTTGCCAACTGTTGTTGGACAACCAATGCATGGATTGACCTCTATCCGTGCATCCGGGCTATACACATAAACCTACTCATCATAGCCCTCCGCTCTTCTGGCAAATACCCTACCAGTCCTCACCAACTGATGTCACACACTGTTCACTTAGAGTTCACCCCTGGACAGCCTACCAATAAATGAAGCGTGCTAGAGTTTGACCAAAGCCACAGGTAGTTCGGATGTACCCGTTTTGGAGAAGATCATGCGCTCATTAAACCGTATTGAAAATAATCTGTATTGGCCTCGTTGGATGTTATTTATTGCCATAACACTATTTGTTGGATACATGGCAGTGGGTAATAGCCCCCACACGACATCTGCGAGCACACCAAACATTGCCACTCATCACGTGACGGCACAGCGTTAAGATGCACGGGTAACTACTTACCTAAGCTCATGCTGTAATCTGCTTTGATCTGTTGGTAAATATTTTGAAGCTCCTGATAACGTGAATCGCGCTTGCCGTACTCCTTTTCTGCCATAGGCAGAAGCTCCTTCATCCATTGCAAGGCACGGCTATGCTCTAACAGCCCTTGGTTGCACAAAGCCAGAAAAAAGCGGGTCTCAATTCTTTGGCTTTGTGTAAGTTCTGGGTTCGTTCTTTGCAATGCGAGCAACCACTGGAAACTTCTAAGGGCTGTCGTAAAACTTTGTCGTCGTAACTGGATCTGACCCCGCTCACGTATAAGGTTTTGCGTCACTTCATGTTTAACACCCAAATGATCCTTGGCTACCTTTAATGCTAGGCCAACCTCAATCATAGCGACATTCAAATGATTGGCTTCCAGCAAAGCAGATATATATAAATGGTGCCGCAAGAGTGTCTCTTCATGCTTACGTCCTAAACGATCAGTTGACAAACTCAACATACGCCGGTGTTGGGTAAGAATCTGTTCTGTTGGCTTAACGAATTGGATACTCAAACGCGCCCGCGCATCTGCCACAGCCAAACTACGACCATACGTATGTCCTAATACTGAAATTCGACTCGCTTCGATTTGAGACCAAATCTCTTCCGCCTTTTTATACTTACCAGCACTTTCATAGATACGCGCGATCCCCCCCTGAATATCCCAGGTGACAGGGTGAATAAGACTCAGCATCTGTTGAATATCTTGCATCAATACGATTTGATCTTTATTAAAATCATCCCACTGTTTATTCCGCGCCAAAGCTTGCAACCGGTTCATTTTCTGTTTGAGTTTCTTTTGCATAAACGCACTGGGCAGGTTTTGGCGTTCCATCCATAACCAGGCATTTCGCTGATCAGGATCCATATTTTTTAACTGTGCATTTTTCTTTAAGATTTTAGACCATGGGTAAGAACGTACTTTTACCGAAGAATCATTTTGGGATGAGGGTAAGTTTGTTAAAAAAGGTCGAATCAGCAATTCGGCTTTGTCATAGTTCATTTGCTGCCATAAAACAGGTACCCATGACCAGACAACCTTTTGCTGCATTTCTGCTGTTAACCGTTGAGCTATTAGTGAAGAGAAGTGTTCTGATGCCTCAGCATAGAAGCTCTGTTTGGCTAAAGCTCGAGCAAGAAGCAGAGCATTTACCTGAGCATATTGACTCTGAGCTCCAAACGCTTGAACGCTGTAGTGGTAGCTTTTACGGGTATTGTTTAAAGCTGTGGACCATTGCCCCTGCTCTACAGCTTTCTGAGCAGACTCCATCGTCTGACGCATGGCAATGATAGCTTGGGATTGCCCCCCTTTATTTAATGTGGGGCCTATTTCTTTGGACTTTTCAAATTTAGATAGAGATGACTTGGTTTTTTTAACCTCTGCTGAACCCGCACACCCTGAGATTAAAACCATCAAAACCAGGTATATGCCCCAAGAGGGGGAGAGTAATTTCAGCTTATTCACAGCTTCACTTCCTAACATTTCCTTCCCCTATCTCAGCTTTTTTCATAGCCGTGTATAGACCTCATCCTGCATCTGTGGCAAAGTGAGCGCAATCTTCTTTTAAATAAGGCTTCAAAATTGAGTCCTCCAGAGTACGCGAAGCACTTGAAGAGACCATTAATCAAAGCACAAAAGCTGTTAGGTATGACCTTATGAGAGAACCTCTTGCTGCCGTATCCCCTTATTCTAGTAGTGAGGAGACTGCTCAGGTCCTTGCCCAGGCGCTTTCAGATGCTATGGCTGCAAAAGGTGAAGCCCCTTTTCATCTGGCGATATCCGGCGGAAACACACCTAAAAGATTGTTTGAAATTCTGGGGATCAGCACCATAGGTCAACGCCTACCCTGGCACAAACTGGTTATCTATTGGGCGGATGAACGATGTGTACCCACTAATCACCCAGACAGTAACCATGGCATGTTGATGAGTACCATTGGGGGAGATCTCCCCCACCCTGATTTAACCTACTATCGAATAAAAGGTGAAGAGAGACCGCAAAAAGAGGTTGAACGATATGCGGCACTTCTTAAAACCAATTTGATTGGCTCCCCCCTACCTAAGCTTGACTGGATCTGGCTAGGCATGGGTTTAGATGGTCATGTCGCCTCACTTTTTCCTGAGAGCAAGCTAGAGGAAGAGCCCAACGGTATTTGTGGGATCAGCACCAACCCCTACTCCGGCGAGCAACGCATAACCCTGACTGAGTCGATGATTTTGGCAGCACATCGTGTGACGTTTTTGGTAACCGGTTATGCAAAAGCAGAAATTGTTCAGCGGGTACTTACAGCCTCAGCCTCTGACAGTGGACTTCCTGCAGCTCGTATTACTCACCAGCACGAGCAAGTAGACTGGATGTTAGACCAGGAAGCGGCATCGACACTCCCTCCCCGATAAGCCACTCAGGTTTCAGCATATAATACCATGTCAGCATCTCTGTTAATCTGGAGTTGAATTCCCGACCAGAATAGGAGGTACCGATATGGCGAACAACCTTCTCAGTATACCCAAATTTGAACGGTTTATGGCGGTTATGAGAGTGCCGGGTATACATCGGTCTGGATGTGCATAAACAGAGCTAGAGCGTAGCTCTACTCAGATATAGATGGGGCGTTGGCCGACCTGATTATGCCCCCGGAACCATCCACATGGATCCCAATACTCCAACCTCTGTCAGTGAAGGTGGGAGTGATTGCCCAGGAGGCTGGACCAACCGGTTACAGTTTGGCCCGTGCACTTCAATCGGCAGGGCTACCCATTACCGTAGCCGCGCCAAGCCGTATTCCATGACCTGTCGCTCCAACCAACAAACCCGATCAGCTTGTTTGTCGTAAGTTGGCTTAATTCGTCGCTTCCGGCCTGATATGCCCCATTGCCACTCCTTCAGAGCATGAAGAGGCGTTCCGCCGCCGTCATCAGCAGACCGATGCCGTGCGGCACTGCAAACAATGAATGCGTGGCCTGCCTTAACCAACAGCGTCATAGAACCCGATCATCTTGATCATTGGAGCAAAGCAGCCATTGAACAGTTGCTCCAACTTGGCTTGTGTCTGCTACCCACCAAACACTCAACAGCCACCTGCGGGAATTGGCCTTTCTCATCGAAGAACAACAAACGATCGATAAACAGATCAAAACTCAAGCCATAACTTGCGGTCAACAAAATCTCATCGAACGCTTGAAAACCGCTGATGGTGTCGGGCATGTGGTCACTTCCACATTTGCTGCCGAACGCTTCCACCCCGAACGAACCAGTCACAGTCACTCTCCCATGGTTAGGTAGAGTGGCGGTAAGCATGACCGAGGGTGTCTATGTCCTTTGGGGCAACAATATTTGCGTAGCTTATTAATCGAAGCAGCTTGGATTTGGCGGGCCAAAGATAAACAAGCTAAAGCCTTTTACGATCGACTTCTCAGCTGCTGATCCTTACCGCAAAAGCCCATTGTAGCATGGGTTCGTAAACTGGCTATCAAGCTGTGGCAATGGCGTTAGGATTCTGCCACAACCTGAACTTA
>NZ_JBAHUQ010000028.1 GCF_036689865.1 Magnetococcus sp. PR-3 | reverse complement strand
TCCTTGTTTAGAGCGCTCTTTGTTTATGAAGGGTGTCGCTGAACATATGTTGTTGAGCCGTGTGGGTTGGAAGCGGAGAGTCGAGCTGCCTGGGCGCAATACCCCTGTCTGATGATCTGCTTGCCATGATGGGCAGCACTCTTTGTGGATATCTGTGAAGAGGACAATCAAAGCATGCTGGGGGAGACAGGCTTTAAGGGGTATGGGCTCTGTATGGGTGAAAGCAGGACCCGATAGCACAGGATTGATGATCTCTATGCCTTTTTTTACAGAGATGTGTTGCCGTTTCACACCAACCAAACACCGGGTGAGCCTAGGCATGAGCATATGAGCGTGGTCATTTCTAACGAAAAAATTGGGGCAATTACGACCAGTTTGCGGGCAGAAAATTCGTTTGCGGTATGAGTTCACGGGTGGGGGTTGTGTTGGTTGAAGGTAGAGCCCGACACAAGAGGATTGGTTAGCTCTGTTCTTTTATTATGACGAGGCATTTCACCGTCCAGGTGTCAAACTCAAGGTAAGCCTAGGCATGAACAGATGGTGGGTGGTTGCTTCTATCTGCAAAATTCTTGCTGATCACGACATCATGCGGGCATGTGTGTAGGCTAGGTTCGAAGACCCTAACACAGCGTTTTTCTGCGCTAGGTTTCTCCTTGCGCGCCTACGCGCATGGGACTGGAGGCGCTAATATAGGCTCCAACACATTCGACTGGGGTTTATGCTATGGCTCAACTTCAGATAAGAAAAGAAGCATCTTCCCCCATGGAAGGGGGTATGTAGCCCTGTGGCCAACAAGAGAATCCTTTGCTGGTACAGACCCTTAGCAAACCTTTTGACAACGGGTGATGCAAGAGGCCGTTTGATCACTGATGTCTGGCAATTGATCGAATTTTTCAAAAAGCGTCTTTAGCTTTTCTCGATTAGAGGCATGATCGGACATTTTCTCAATGAGCGTCATCTTTTCTCGGATGATCCGATCACGTTCCTTGGCGGGTAGAGGGGTAGCCATAGTCATCTCCTGCAAATGTGACATAATGTGACTTCAGTATGGCATAGAAGTGAAAACCAAGCGAATCAATTCTGAATGGTGGGTATCATTATTATTTATAATCTGGAGGTCTACAGCTGAATAATATCCTATAGCGCGACTTTTAATTGTCCTTGGGTACCTATAGGTGGGGAACAATAAAAGTAGACATGGAATAGAGTTTGCTTTTGATCACCCAAACCCTGTTTTGCTTGATGGCCAGACAGTCGCTTTAAACGACAGCACTACCCCAAGGGGTGCACCATGCACAATTCCTCTTACCTCCCCACCTTACCCTGGCAACAGACCAAGGATATTGCGGTAAAAGTGGCGGCGGCCGTCTACTTTGGTGGGGTTTACGGGCTGATCTTAATTGGTTTGATACAGCTATTTTTGATGTTTCAGTAAGGGTGCACAGCCCACGGTCTAGTTAGATCTCTTTTTGAATGATCCTAAGGTAAACATACGTGTCACGGTCTTGGCGCGGCATTTTTTTGACAATACATATCCTGCAAAAGTTAGGGGTGGGCAATCGCACTCAACAGGGCATAGAAGCTCTCTAAGTGCGGGTAGTGGTGGCCCAGCTTCTCAGCACGTTTAAGGGCATTACCCAAAATAGCTTCCACCTCCATCTGCCGACCCTCTTCATGATCCAGTAGCATACTGGTCCGATAGGGTTTCATCTTCTCTGTGGCGGCCATGTTGGTTTCAATCACATCTTCATCCAGCGGGTGGCCCGCAGCCAAGGCTAGCTCGACCACTTCTGCCATAACAGCGCGACACAGCTTTTTTAACGGTTCACGGTCCATGATCTGCCGGGTGGTCAAACCGCCGCCGAGCACTGAAATGCTATTAAAAGGGGCGTTCCATACCAGTTTGCGCCACCGGGCGGTGACCACATTGTCGGTGGTTTTGGCATCAATATGTGCGTTTTGAAACAGCTGTGCCAGCTGTTCTAGGGCAGGTTCTACCGGTTTGGGGGGGTAGTGTCCCATGCTTAGGTGGCCAAAACAGAGATGGTCTATGTGTCCGGGTTGGGTTCGGCTCACACAAACAAAAGCTAAGCTGCTGATCATGGGGTTATTGGGAAAAGCTTGATAAACGGCTTCTTCTATTTCAATACCATTTTGGATGAGTAAAATGGTGGTATGGGGACCCACTTTAGGTGCAATGATACGGGGTAGGTCGATTTGGGGCAGCACTTTCAGGGTGATAAGCATATAATCGGGCGTTTCAGGAAACCCTTCCACCTCACGATGCACAGAGTGGGGAACGAAGTGGTGTTCTCCCTGATCAAAACTGTGGATCATGATGCCGTGATCACGTACGGTTTCATAATCGGACCGACAGACGACAGATACTTGAGCACCCGCTTGGGCCAGCCGAGCGCCATAAAAACCGCCGATGGCACCGGTACCTACCACCAGTACGGTGGGGGATGAAGAAATGGTTGGGGTTACATTTTGTTTAGTCATGGCTTTTAAGGAGCTTTTTAAGATGAAAACTGTGTTGACAATGGGCTTGGGTCTTTTGGCCCTAATGACCGTTCAAAATGCTGCTGCCGATGAAGGCAAGGTTCTGCATAACGAAAGTTGCACCGAGTGTCACGCCAGTCGATTGGGTTTTGATGATAACGCGATCTATACCCGTGATGACCGTCGCATGAGCAACTACCACAGCCTAAGGCAAATGGTGGCGCGCTGCAATAACCAGACAGGTGCAGGCTGGTTTGATGAAGAAGAACAGTTGGTAACCGATTATCTGAACCGAGCCTTCTACAAGTTTCCCGCTAAGTAGTGTGCGATGTGAGCGATGCCAAGATCTGTTGAAGAATCTGGGCATCTGCCTCACTAAACGCCACCAATACCCTGCGCGCCATGGGGATCTCTGTGGTGCGTAGGGTCTGTATGGCGATCTGTGCAGCGGCCGCCTTGGGGTAGCCATAGACCCCCGTACTGATACTGGGAAAGGCGATACTTTGCGCCCCTACCTCTTGGGCGCAGTATAGGCTGTTACGGTAACAGGCGGCCAGCTGTCCAGCCGGGTCCGGATCCCGGTCATAGACAGGCCCCACCGTATGAATAACCCATTTGGCCGGTAATAGCCCAGCGGTGGTGGCAACCGCCTCACCGGTGGGCAGGCCGTCTGGATAATCCCTTTCCCGCAATGCTTGACAGGCCTGTAGGATGGCAGGGCCACCTGCTCGATGGATGGCACCATCTACACCCATTCCCCCCAGCAAGGCATTATTCGCAGCATTGACCACAGCGTCGATGCTCAAGCGGGTGATGTCCCCGGTCACGATCTCTATCTTACCCATGTTTGCACCTATGGATATGGCATGAAATAGCGGCTATTTACAGCAGCTAACTTAAGATGTCTTTGTCTCTTTAAAATCTAAATTAAGGGTTTTGGTTTATTAAAATCCCTTAATAAACAATACCTAAAAATTCATGGCATGGCCATTGCTATTTAAAGGGTGGGAAACAGTTTCAACCGATCCAGGGAGGATCGGTTGGGGTCTGGGTAAGGATACCCCGGCCCCAATGTAGAAGGAAGATGCAGAGGTTTGGGACGAATGGATCGTCCCTAAGAAAACCATCGATGCTTGCATCGGTTGCACCTTCGGCCAAGGAGGGACGATGATGAAAATGTTCCCAGCACCTATTACCCCGGCCTCATGGTCGCGCCATACCGATGGTGCCGGCCGAGCTGCCCCTGTTGGTGGCGATGCCGAAGCGTTTCAACAGGCACTGCAACGGGCAAGTGCCACAACTTTGCGTCCTGCGGCGCTTAATAACACCATGGTGGACTACCTGTCCAATATGGTGCGTGGATCCCTGAAACGTCATGCGCCTGCGGTATCTACACCGTTACAGCAGCGTCCACATATGGTGGATCGTGCGGCGGCGAGTTGGATCTACCAAGCGGTACCCAATGGTGGGGCTCTACCCATTAACCCCAAGCATGTGAACGCCGCATATATGCACCAGCGGGTTGAGACACATGCTGCTCCGGGGCAGGTAGATCGTATTGCGGTACGTGAAGCACGTATGGGTACCCAGGGGCTTGCACACCATCAGGGCGGGGGCATGGCCGATGAACAGCACCGTCGTGAAGCACCCCGTGTCACCATTGGCCAAAACCCGGCAGCGCGTATGGCCGAAGTGGTGGGTGGTCAGCGTGTGGCGGCACAGACCGTTACAACCTCAAAAAATATTCCCTATGCCGACCTCATCCAACGGGCCGCTGTGCATAGTGGTGTCGATGAGCGCTTGTTGCGTGCCGTCATTTATGTAGGGTCCCATTTTGATCCCCGCGCGGTTTCTGCGGAAGGGGCGCAGGGGTTGATGCAGATGAAGCCTCAGGTTTCGACAGAGATGGGGGTTAATGACCCTTTTGATGCGGAACAGAATGTGATGGCTGGTAGCCGTTATCTGAAAACCTTACTGGATCGCTACCAGGGACAACGGGATCTAGCTTTGGCGGGTATGCACTGGGGGGTGAACCAGTTGGAGCGTCATCCTGATGCCATCCCCGACCGCACGGCTGATTTTATCCATAAGGTGGCCAAATTGTTGGATGCCGATGAAAGTTCACAGGTTATGGTCTGACTTTCATCCAACCTAGAGCATATAGAAAAGGCGGATATCTTGCGATATCCGCCTTTTTTCATGGTAGAACTGTTCCCTTAAATATCCACAACCACCCGTCCCTGGATATTGCCATCGATAATTTTTTGCGCGGCATCGGTGGCCTGTTCCAAACTGATATGGGTGGTTAAACTGTCCAGTAGGTCCAGGGGCAGACGTTTGGCCAGTTGTTGCCACGCTTCACGACGCCGTGAGGGGGGGCAGTAGACCGAGTCGATCCCCTGCAACCGTACATTGCGTAAAATAAAGGGGAACACGGTGGTGGGTAGATCCATGCCACCGGCCAAACCACAGGCGGCCACGGCGCCATTATATTTCATTTGGCTAAGGAGGGTTGCTAGGGTCTGGCTGCCGACGGTATCAACCGCACCCGCCCAGATTTCGGACTCCAACGGACGGCTTTCACGGCTCAGGTCAGCTCTGGGTACAATCTCTTTGGCCCCTAACTCTTTGAGGTAAGGTTCGAGCTCAGCCCGCCCTGAACCGGCATGTACCTCAAAGCCTGCCTCGGCGAGGAGGGAAACAGCCACACTACCGACACCCCCTGCGGCACCCGTCACTAAAATAGGGCCAGCCTCTGGTGTTAAACCAGACTCTTCCAGCGCCATCACACACAGCATGGCGGTAAAGCCTGCGGTGCCAACAGCCATGGCACGGGCTGTGGAGAATCCATCGGGTAGTGGGGTTAGCCATTTGGCTTTCAGCCGTGCGCGCTGGGCATAGCCGCCCCAATGACGTTCTCCAACGCCCCAGCCGGTGAGCACCACGGCATCACCCGGCTTAAAGGTGCCGCCCTCACATTCAAGAACTTCCCCGGCTAGATCAATGCCGGGTACATGGGGGAAATTGCGAACAATTTTACCGGTCCCGGTAATGGCCAAGCCATCTTTATAGTTCAGGCTGGAATGCTTAATGGCAACGAGCACCTCACCTTCAGGTAGATCATCGTTGGTTAGGTGCTCTATGGCTGCAACGGTTTTGCGTTCTTCTTGACGTAAGACCAGAGCCTTAAAGGTATCTGACATGGTTGTTTCTCCACGCATCGTTAATAAATCCACGCTAGAATTTAAGCTTGGACCAGAGCGGATTAAGAAGCAATCAATTTACAGTGGCCCTTGCACGGTATTGATCATGCTTTAGGGATAAAGAGTGGGTGAGCTTCGATCTATTTATCTCTATACTGGTGCGGTTTTATACATAAAAAGGCATGCAACCGAGGTGGGTTATGGGACTGGCTAGAAGAAAAACGGGATTATTGGGACTGGCACTCATGGTGGTGCTGTTGCTGAGTGGTTGTGCGGAGAAGCCTCTACCACTGAGCCCCGAAGAGCAGGCCATACGACAAGCTTCTATCACCCGTGGTGGGCGTTTGTACGATAATTGGTATGAGGAAAAAGCTTCGGTAGGTCCTCGGACGACCCATCGTCTCTACCCCACGCAGGCTCAATTCCAAGGTAGTATTACTTGGCGCTGTAAAGAGTGCCATGGCTGGGATGGCTATGGCCGTAATGGTATTTACCGTGGGGGGCCTCACTACACCTTTATCCAAGGGGTTGAGGATATTGACCGCATGAGTGATGCCCAGGTAAAGGCTAAACTCCGGGGTGGTCACCGCTTTAATTCACTGCTACTGGCCAAAGATGAAACGGACCTTATCCGCTTTATGCGGGAAGGTGTGGTCAATATGGACCGCTATATTGACCGGGATGATGGTCGTATGCGCCGGGGTAATGTTCAGCAAGGGGCGCAGCGCTATCAGGCGTTGTGCGAAAGTTGCCATGGTAGCAACGGTATTAAAGGCCCCATCGTTCCGTTGGGTATGGTTGCCAATCGAGAGCCCTGGCAAACCCTGCATCGTATTCTCCATGGTCGTCCAGGTATTGAGAATAAACCCGCTATGTTTACCTATGGTGTGGAGAGTGCCGTTGATATTCTCGCCTTTTTACGCACCCTGCCAGCACAACGATAATTTTTTCCGTACGGATAAAAGGAACCAATCGGGGTGAAAAGGTGTATAAGGGATAGGGGGCATTCGCCCCTCATTTTTCCATATAGACCGATGTAATAGAGGGGATATGGGTCAAGTTACGGCACAGGCGCATCTGTTTGTTACCTTAGGGGGGTTGTTTTTACTGGGGTTGGCAACCGAGGTGATCGGGCGGCATATCAAGCTACCCCGTGTGACTTTACTGCTGCTTATGGGCGTGGCTTTAGGCCCCATGGGGCTGACCCTTATTGTCCCCAAACAGGATGTCTGGTTACTGGCCGCGGCCGATGCTGCTTTATTGATGGTCGGGTTTTTATTAGGAAGTAAATTTACCCCAGCCACCCTGGATCGCTATGGTCGCCAAGTGATGGGGTTTTCCATTGCAGAGGTGGTGATCACCGTGATGGTGGTGGGGGTGGGGTTGCACCTGTTGGGGGTGCCCACCGAGATTGCGCTGTTGCTCAGTGGCATCGCCACAGCCACCGCGCCGGCTGCAACCATTGATGTGGTCCGGGAATCCAAAGCTGAAGGTCCTTTTTCTGATACCTTGCTCGGTATTGTGGCGGTGGATGATGCCCTGGGGCTGATGGTTTTTAGTCTGCTGGTCTCTGTTGTGGCCGCCATGGGTGGGGACGGGGGCTTTATTCAGCCACTGCTCATTAGTGTTTGGGAAATTGCAGGTGGTTTGTTGTTGGGTGGGTTTGCTGGGGTGGCGCTGGGGCAGGGTATGGAACGCTGCGATACCCATGAGGGCTCCCTGGTAATTACCTTTGGGGGTATTGCCCTGGCAGGTGGTATTGCCTTTAGTCTTGGGGTCTCCTTCTTACTAACAGCCATGTCCATGGGTGCAGTGCTGGTGAATGTGGGCAAGCGTAGTGCTGATGCCGTTCGCCATGTGGAAAAATTAATCTGGCCCTTTATGATTTTGCTGTTTGTCTTTGGTGGGGCATCCATGCAACTGGAGGGGCTAGCCGTCATTGGTTGGGTCGGGGCAGCCTACATAAGTCTACGTATTCTCAGTCGTTTTTTGGGTGGCTGGGTTGGGGGTTGGTGGACCGATGCTAACCCTGTGATGACCCGTTGGATGGGGATGGCCCTTATGCCCCAAGCCGGTGTGGCCCTGGGTATGGCCTTGATTGCTTCCCAGCGTTTCCCCCATTTAGAAGCGCTACTGATGCCCGTGGTCATTGGCTCAACAGTCATTTTTGAGTTGATTGGTCCTTTAATGACCCGTCGTGCTTTGGAAAAAGCGGGTGAAGTCGGGCGGGGTGAAGAGCGGGACAGTAAAGAGCTGCCTAAGCGCAAACGTCGTACGGCCCAGGCTTCACAAGGCTCGACCACCAAGCGCAAGCTGGGGGATCAACGTAAATAGTGTTGGAACACGATCTCTACCCGAGCTCATGCCTCTGTTAGCGGTCGCCTCTCTGCCTCCCCCCCCCCCGATCAACAAAGCATCCTCTACCGGCGTGTAGAGATGGCGTAAGAGCGTGGGCTGCAAGGCTGAAGGTTGCTCAGGGTATCGATTATGGGGTCAATAAAAACTCAGCCGCTTCGGCAATTTGACGAAACTGGTCGGCATCTCCCCCACTGTCGGGGTGGTGCTGTTTGGCCAGGGACCGATAGCGCTTTTTAATGCTGGCTTGGTCGGCCTCGGCAGGTAGATCAAGTACGGACAAGGCGGCATCCCGCCCTTCAAACCGATCAAAACGTTCCCAAAATTGTTGGAGTAACTGTTCCACATCCGCCCGTGTGGTCTGCTCCAGATGGCTTAGGTCCAGATAGTAGTCTCGCAACCCATCGTGCCGGGCTGGTATCTCTCCCTCGGACCGTTGTGGGTCGGTTGGGGTGAGTTTGATCTCTAGACAGTGGATCTCCAGCTGTCCCACCTGTTGGGTATGCAGCCGATCCCGAAGTCGGTAAAGATGATGAAACAGCAGAAAATGAACCCGAAATAGTACTTCTGGATCCTGTAGGTTCTCCGCATCAAAAGGGGCAATTTGGCGTGTTTTAAGGAGCTGGTAGAGCTCAAATTCTTTCATCCCTTCTGGGTGGTCCCGAAGGATAGACTCCAGCAGATCCAGCTTCTCTTCCACATGCCGGTTCATCGGCGTTCTACCCGAAGCATACGGGCTTGAACACGGTCAATAAACTCAAAGCGAATGTCGTCAGGGTCCTGTCCAAAGGGGTCCTCAATCTGATCTTGAATATCCATTAACACCACACTCATAAATGCCACCAGAAAAGCGGAGGGCACACCCAGCCAACCCATGGTGGCAAATTCTGGGGTGAGAATAAGCATGCTGACCTGCAATGAAGAGTGTAAAAAACCCCGTAAGACAGATGGTGTGTTGTACTCTTTGATCGCCAGTAGGCGCTCAAAGGAGTAACGCATGCTCTGGTGCCACTGTAGCAGCCGGGCAATTTCTGGTGGCGGCATGCCATTTTCCCGCGCTTCCTCAATGTGCTGGATGAGGCGGCTAAAAAAATGATCCAGGCAGCGTAGATTCTCGGCATTTAAAGAGGCTTGTTTACTCTCCAATGAACGTTTAATAACGGGGAAGAGCTGATGAAAATCTTTTTGCGCCGAGGCCAGTCGGGCGGGTGGTAGCCACAGAATAAAATAGTCGTTAAAGGAGAGAATGCTGGATTTCAAGCTGGCAATCTCATCCAATCCCTCAAAGCGACGGCGATTGGCGGTACCGATGGTAATGGCGAAGGTAAAGAAAATGCCCGCAAATACAATATTACGGGTGGCGTCCATCTCTACCTGCCAATTTTGTTGAACGCACAGGGCGGTTAGCAGGGCAGAGAGCGTGGCCAGTAGGAAAAAAATGGGTTTTAAAGGAAAGGGCATGGTCTATCGGCCTTCTTGAATGGTTTCTTCAAGGGCTGTGGCCACCTGTTCAATCACCGGTTGCCAGGCACCAGGGGTGGGCTGGCGGAACAGTCTCATCTGGGGGTACCAGGGGGTGCTTGGACCTTGCAGCCCCCACCGCCAATCAGCAGAATAGGGGGTAAGTAACCAGGTTGGGCAGTTCAGGCCCCCCGCCAGGTGGGCCGAGGCGGTATCAATGGAGATAATCAGATCCATCTGCTGCATGGCTGCAGCGGTCTCATGAAAATGGCCCAAGATTTTACTAAGATCAATCAGTGGTGTCTCTGCATCCAAATGGGTGGGAACCTCTTCGTCCAATAAACCTGTTTGTAAGCTATAGAATGTGGCCCCCTGCACCTTGGCCAAAGGGGCCAAAAGTTCAAACGGGCAACTACGCCTGCGGGCAGGATCCCGTGCATGCAGCGGCTTACCTGTCCAGATAAGGCCCACTTTAAACAGCCCATGTTGGGTGTGTGGGGCCAAATGCTGTAAAAATTCAGGGCTTACTTTAAAAGTGGGTAGATCGGTGGGAATGGTCTCCACCCGGGTGCCCAGTAGTCGCGGTAGCTCCAGCAAAGGCACATAGTAGTCTGCTTGGACCTTTTGGACATCCAGTACATTGCAGTATTCATCGGCCAGTTCGTTGTAGCGAAAGAGATTGATCAGTCGGTTTTTGCTCTCCACAATCAACTTCTTGACGCCCAACTGCTTAAGTTGTGGCAGATAGCGGGCAAACTGTAAGTTATCCCCATAGCCCTGTTCACACAAAACCAGCAATACCTGATCGGTAAGGTCACAGCCCCCCCATGCAGGTATATTGGCTGGTATTCTCTTCATATCATTGAAAACATGTTTAAACTTAAACCGCTCTGTGTAGTGCTTCCAGCCATTTTCAAAATCACCTGTTGCCAGCAGGGTCATGGCATAATCCACTTTGGCTTTGGGATCCTCCGGGGCCAGCTGTATGGCGGCGCGGAACGTTTTAAGTGCGGCTTCCATCTGGCCAATGGCCTTTAGGCAGAGACCCAGATTAATCCAGGCTTCATGAAAATCCGGTTTTAACTTAATGGCGCGGGTGAAGGCTGAAATGGCTTGATCGGGTTGACCCAGATCGATGTGGCTATCCCCCAGCCGATAGTAAGCGTGGAAATCATCAGGGTTGAGTCCAATGGCACGGCTGTAGGCTTGTTTGGCCTGTTCGGGTTGTTCCAGTTCTTGAAAGGTAAGGCCAATGGCCATCTGAAAATCAACACGTTCAGCATCCAGTGCCACAGCCTGTCTTAGGGCATCGTAGGCTGCTTGCCACTGTTTTAAATCTTGATAGGCAAGCCCTACCAGATAGTGCAGGTCCCCCATATTACCATGCTGACGTAATAGGGTTTGATAGAGGGGGAGAGCCTCTTCCGCCTTACCCGCTTCCTGCAGGGTAATGGCACGTGCCAGGGTTTCTTTAAAACTGTCCACAGCGCTCATCCGCTTCCGTCGTCGGGTTGGTGAGAATATTGCGAGTCCATGTACCACAATTACCTGGACCACAGGGAACTACTCAAATGTTGTACCAACTGCAACGATGGATGATGAGGTGAAGGTATGATTCCGTTGGCTATTCCCCATCTGGTGGGGCGTGAGGCTGAATATCTACAAGCTTGTATTGAAAGCACCTTCGTCTCTTCTGTGGGTCCTTTTGTTGATCGTTTTGAGCAGCAGGTAGCCACAGCCGCCGGGGTGCCCCATGGGGTTGCGGTCTCTACGGGTACGGCGGGCTTGCATGCCTCTTTGGCGGCGCTGGGGGTGAAAAGGGATGATCTGGTTATTCTGCCCGCTTTAACCTTTATTGCCAGCGCCAATGCCATTGCCTATCTGGCTGCTGATCCATGGATTATGGATGTAAACCCCCAGAGCTGGACATTGGACCCCACGGTGGTGGCCGAGCAATTAAAGCAGCATACCCATACACAAGAGGGGCAGCTGATCCATACACCCACAGGGCGGCGTGTGGCCGCGATGATGCCCGTTCATGTGTTAGGCACACCGGCGGATATGCAGGCGTTGGTGGCCTTGGCCAAGGCGTATAACCTACCTGTGGTGGCCGATGGTGCGGCTGCACTGGGGGCGACGGCCCATGGACGAGCCATTGCCGATCAAGGGGCGGACCTGACGGTGTTTTCCTTTAACGGTAATAAAACCCTGACCTGTGGTGGTGGCGGGGCGGTGGTTGGTGCAGATCAACAGACCATTGATCGTGTGCGTCATTTAACCACCACAGCGCGTCAAGGGCCGGGGTATGACCACGATGCGGTAGGCTTTAACTACCGTATGACCAATATTCAGGCGGCGGTGGGGTGTGCGCAGATGGAGCAGTTGGAAACCCTGGTTGGGGCCAAACAGAAGATCCGTAACCGTTATGCAGAGGCTTTAGGCCATCTACCGGGTGTGACACCTTTTCAAGCCCCCGATTGGGCACAGAGTGCTTGGTGGTTCTCTGGTGTGGTCATTGATCGTCCCATCCAGGACCAAGCGCAGATCCGCCAGCAGCTGCGCGAAAAAGGGGTGGATGCCCGACCGTTCTGGAAGCCGATTCACCAACAGGCGCCCTATGCCGCGTCACCTGTAAGTTCAACCCAGGTGGTGGATGACTTATGGTGGAAAGTTTTGACGCTGCCCTGTTCGTGTGGGTTGACGGAGTTGGATCAACAGCAGGTGATCGAGGCGGTTACCTCGGTTCTACAGGGAGCATAAGTATGTCAGCTGTGATCATTGCAGAAGCGGGTGTGAACCATAATGGTGATTTGGGCTTGGCGCTGGATCTGGTAGATGCTGCGGCTGAGTGTGGGGCAGACGTGGTGAAGTTTCAGACGTTTGATCCCACATGTATTGCCAGTCGCCATGCGGGTAAAGCGGCCTACCAAAAGCGCACAACCGATGCGACAGAGAACCAGCAGAGCATGCTGGAACGGCTGGCACTCTCTGTGGACGCCCATCATCAACTGATTGCCCGCTGCCAACAGCGTAACATCACTTTTCTTTCTAGCCCCTTTGATCTGCCCAGTTTGGCGCTGTTGGTTGAACTGCAACTCTCGCCTTTTAAAATTCCCTCAGGGGAGCTGACCAATTTGCCGTTGCTACGGGCCATTGGTGCGACCAAGGAGCCGGTTATTCTCTCAACAGGTATGGCGACACTGGGTGAGGTTGAAGCCGCCATTGCTGCGTTGCGTCTATCTGGGACCCCGGATGACGGCATTACCTTGTTGCACTGCACCACGGAGTATCCTGCACCTTTGGATGAGGTTAATCTCTCAGCCATGACGACGATGGGGCGGGCCTTTGGTTTGCCGTTTGGGTATAGCGACCATACCCAGGGCATTGCCATTCCTATTGCAGCGGTGGCTTTAGGGGCGGTGGTGATTGAAAAACACTTTACGTTGGATAATGCCCTGCCAGGACCAGACCATAAAGCCTCCCTGGAACCTGGACCCTTTAAGGCGATGGTGGCGGGTATTCAGGATGTGGCATTGGCGATGGGGGATGGCATTAAGCGTCCCACCCTTTCTGAGCTGGCCAATAAACCCATTGCTCGAAAATCCATTGTGGCGGCCTGTGCCATTGCAGTGGGGGAGAGCTTTACGGCGGTCAACCTGACCACCAAACGTCCTGGAGATGGTTTGGACCCCATGCTGTGGGATCAGGTTATGGGACGGGTTGCTGACCGGGATTATGCCATGGATGAGGCGATTGTACTTTAACGATCTTCTCTGGCCTGTCTCTCTCTTGCCCCTTGCCCCCGGTGATGTTGCACCACAACGACGTTTGGCTTTACCAGGTGAAGCATGATGAAAATTCTAGGTATTACCTGCTCCCGTGCTGAGTATGATCTGATGAGTGGTCTCTATATGCGGTTGCATAAAGATCCTACCGTAGAACTGAAGCTGTTGGTGGCAGGTTCTCATCTCTCCCCAACCTTTGGTCGCAGTGTCGACGCTATTAAAAAGGATGGGTTGGATATTCTGCTTACCCTGGAGACACTGTTAGATGCCGATAGCCGTATCTCCCGTTTAAAGTCCGCCAGTCTTCTGCTGCAAAACAGTATTGACCTGGTTGCCCACCATGGACCGGATCTTATTCTTTATGCCGGTGACCGGGAGGAGGTGGCCATAGGTGGGTTGCTGGGGGCTTATTTGGAGATCCCGACCTGTCACTTTTTTGGGGGAGACCACTCACAGGATGGGCATGTGGATCATATGGTCCGTCATGCTACCTCTAAGCTCTCTACCGTGCATATGGTTTCATTACCGCAACATGCTCAGCGGTTGCTAAAAATGGGTGAGCACCCCGATCGAGTGCACCAGATTGGTAGTATTGCGTTGGATAAGTTTGTACGGCATCAAGCCGCTCCAAGGGCTCAGATCCATCAGCAATTGGGCATTGAACAGGGTTTTGAACGCTACGCCTTGGTGATTTTTCATCCGGTCGCAGAGGAAAAAGAGCAGGCGCATCTCTATTTTGAGAACATTCTTCAAGCTTTAAAGAAACAGGGTGTGCAGGCACTGGTTAGTGCGCCGAATGCGGATGAAGGGTTTAGTCGCCTATTAGAGGTGACCGAGCGATATCGGCAGGATCCCAACTTCCATTTTTACCGTAACTTGGATCGTGCGCTGTTTCTCTCAGTCTACAAACGGTGCGAATTTCTCATTGGCAACTCCTCCAGCGGTATTATCGAGGCAGCTTCCATCCCTAGAGCGGTGGTTAATGTGGGGCTGCGTCAGCGTGGTCGGTTGGCAGGGGATAATGTGCTTTTTTGCGATGCCGATCAAAAATCTATCGAACAAGCGCTGCAAAATATGGAAAAACCTGCCTTCCAAAAACAGCTGCAAGGGTTGAAAAACCCCTATGGAGATGGAAAAAGTGAGGCCAAAGCGCACGAGCTTATACAAACATTGGATTTTAATTCGTTGCGTTTAAAGAAAGAGGATATCCTTACATTGTAAGGGGTTGCGTGTGGACTGGTGGTGCGCTAGTTTGGCTTTTTGGGCGGCGGCACAACTCTTGCAAATTTGCCAAGGGTGGAAAGGATGCTGTGTCATCGGTTGTTCCCCCTGTGTGAGGTGTACACATCTCAAACAAGGGGTCGTATGGGAGCCAAACCATGTTGTCCATCTCTTGGAAATCAGTCCGCATAGAGCCAGAGGCCCCGATTATGCGGGCGCTGGAGATCATCAGTGAAGGTGCCTTGGGTGTTGCCTTGGTGGTGAATGGGGATGATAAGCTGTTAGGTGTTGTCACCGATGGTGATGTACGCCGGGGCTTGTTGCGCCATATTTCGCTGGATGCCCAGGTACAGGAGATTATGTGTACCACGCCCACCGTGGCACGGGATAGCGACAGTCAGGAGCATATTATGACCCTGATGCGTACCCGCACGCTGCACCATATCCCGGTCTTGGATTTTCATGGTCGGGTTGTGGGGCTGGAGTGGCTCAAAGAGATGACCCTGCCGACCCCCAGGGATAACTGGGTGGTTCTGATGGCGGGGGGGTTAGGCAGCCGTTTGGGGGAGTTAACCCGAGATTGTCCTAAGCCTCTACTGCATGTTGGTAAACAGCCTATCTTAGAGTTAATAATAGAAAATTTCGTCAGTTATGGTTTTCATAAGTTCTATCTGGCGGTGAATTATAAAAAAGAGATGATCAAATCCTATTTTGGGGATGGTTCCCGAATGGGGGTGCGTATTGAGTATTTGGAAGAACAAGAGCGGCTCGGTACTGCGGGTCCCCTTTCATTAATGCCAGAAGCCCCTAAAGAGCCCTTTTTTGTGATGAATGGGGATCTTCTGACCCGCATCCACTTTGGCCGTGTTTTGGATTACCATATGGCCCAAAAGGCCGATGCCACCATGTGTGTACGCCAAGTGGAAGAGACCCTGCCTTATGGGGTGGTGGACCTTGGTGAGAACCATCGTCTCAATGGAATTACGGAAAAGCCCGTCAATAAATACTTTGTCAATACAGGTATCTATTTGCTTGAGCCCAGCGTGCTGCCGGTCATCCCGCAAGCGCAGTTTTTTGACATGCCGGATCTGTTCCGTACCTTGGCTGAGGATGATAAACATCCTGTCGCTTTCCCCTTTTTGGAGTATTGGATGGATATTGGTCAGGTGGGGGATTTCCATCAGGCCTGCCAGGATGTTGAGGACGTCTTTTAATGATTGCAGGTAAAAGGGTGCTGGGGATTATTCCAGCCCGTGGTGGGTCCAAAGGTATACCCGGCAAAAACTTGGTTGATCTGGGTGGTAAGCCACTGCTGGCTTGGACCATTGAGACAGCCTTGGCCTGTTCGGAAATCGACCGTGTGGTGCTCTCCTCAGATGCTGCCGACATTATGCAGTGTGCCCGTGAGTATGGCTGCGATGTTCCGTTTCAACGTCCTGCAGCGTTGAGTACGGATTCCGCACCCGCCTCATCAGCCATTTTACATGCGCTGGAGAATCTGGAGGAAGCGTATGATTATCTGGTCATCTTGCAACCCACCTCGCCCTTTCGCAGTGTGGGGGATATCCAAGGTTGTTTGAACCTCTGTATCGATAAGCAAGCTCAGGTCGCGGTGTCGGTCATGGAGCCGCGTCATCATCCCCACTGGATGTTTACCCAAGATGAACAGGGGCGTTTACATCAGATGATGGCGGGTGAGATCCCCTATCAACGGCAAAAACTTCAGCCCTGTTATGCTCTGAATGGGGCGGTATATGTGGCGGATGTCGCCTTTTACAAACAGCATCAGACCTTTCTTTGTGAACAGACGCTGGCCCATGTGATGCCCGCTGACCGTTCAGCCGATATTGATACCCCGGATGATCTTCTCTGTGCCCGCGCATGGGTCAGTCAGCAAGCTACGGATTGACCTCTGCCATCTTTCCCTTAGCGCGCCATCTCCTGTAGCCGTCCACCCATAGCGTGATGTTTATCATGGGGGAGGGGGCGTATGGCTTAGGGACAAGCCCACTCTTTAGGGGGCGCTATCCCTGCAACAAATGGCTGGGCACGTCTGTTCCATCCCCCCCGACCAAAGCAGGGTGGTGGAACATGTTTTGTGACCCTGTTAAAGCGTTAAGCTTACAACCTGATGCCTCATCTTGTGTGAGGCTATGGCGTTTTAAATCCTTCATTTAGACTAAGCATAACAGAAGCTTCTGCATCTTGCTTAGGTGCGGGGAGTACGGGCTTGTGTGCTGCCCCCAGGTCGAGCGGGTTGGATCATCTCTCCGCTGCGGCTTAGTTGGGTATAGACAAGTTTCACCCCATCATCGAGTGGCCCCTCTCTCCGGTACCTGCCTTGGAGCTTTTGTCTGGACCATCCCCCATCTTTAAAACAGCGGAACAGATGCAATCCTGATCGGTTGTATGCAGATCAGGATGTTGCAAGCTGATACATACGGTTTATTTACGGCACATGGGCCAGCTTATGTTTGTATTGGATTTTATGCCCTTCTACTGGTCGTGTGGTGTGTAATCTTTTGTATCGTTGGAGGAAAATAGGGTCGTGTGGTGTCGTGCTTGCCACGCCGTTCTAAATTTGCAGAAGATGGTACAGAGCGGGAGCCCATGTTAGCATAAGGTTTCTTCCTTAACGCCCCATCTATGGCATGGTGATATGCACGCTTCCCCCTGGTACCAAGCTCCGATACACCCTTTGGATCAAGCGTCTAAACAGGCTGCTCAACAGCGACAGATGCAGTTGACCAAGCCTCCTGGCTCTTTAGGCCAGTTGGAGGAGCTGGCTATCCGGCTGGCCTCTATGCAGTGGCGCTCTCACCCGGCCATTAATTCGGTCCGTATTGTCATTTTTGCGGCAGATCATGGTATTGCAGCCCATGGTGTGTCGGCCTTTCCTCAATCGGTTACGGTGGAGATGATTCGTAACTTCTCCCGTGGCGGTGCGGCCATCAGTGTGTTGGCACAGCAGTTAGGGGCGCATTTGCAGGTGATGGATGTGGGGGCATTAACCGATGTGGGGCCTCTGCCGGGTGTGGTTAGCCATCGTTGTGGGGCGGGGACCGAGGATTTTCGTCATCAGCCTGCTATGACCATGGAAGCGCTGGAGCAGGCGTTGGATGCGGGTAAACATGTTATTGAACAGCTCCATAAAGCCGGTTGTGATCTGTTTGTCGGTGGAGAGATGGGGATTGGTAACACCACCTCAGCCAGTGCTTTGCTCTGTGCGTATGGTGAGGTAGCCCCCGAACAGGCCGTTGGTCCAGGAACTGGGGTTGATCAAGCGGGTATGGAACGTAAAGTGGCTGCGATGACCGAAGCGTTGACCTGTCATGGCCATGCGCTATCTAATCCGGTCGAGGTGTTGCGGCGATTGGGCGGGTTTGAAATTGCGGCGCTGGCGGGTGCCTATATCCGTGCGGCTCAATTGGGGGTTCCGGTGATGGTCGATGGCTTTATATGCAGCGCCGCCGCGTTGGCGGCTGAACAGATCTGCCCTGGTGTGATGCAATGGAGCTTTCTTTCTCACCGTTCGGCTGAGCCTGCCCATGCTGGTCTATGTGGGTTGTTAGACTTAGAACCCATTTTGGACCTGGGCATGCGGTTGGGTGAAGGCAGTGGGGCTGCGCTTGCGGTCCCTGTGTTGCGTATGGCCTGTGCCTTACACAATGAGATGGCAACCTTTGAACAAGCGGGGGTTTCCGGCGGTGCTTAAAAGCTGGAATCTGCATATATGGTGGCCACTTTGTGCCGCTGTTCGTCTCCTGAGCCGTTTTCCCTTTCCTGAACCTGGGGCGTGGAGTGGGGTGGTGCAAGGGCGCGCGGTGGCGTTCTATCCCTTGGTGGGTATGGCCATTGGGCTACTGATGGTACTGCCTATGTCCTGGTTGGGTACCCAAGCACCAGCGTTGGGTGCGGCAGTGGCAACCTTGATATGGGTCTGGCTGACCGGTGGTTTGCACCTGGATGGGGTGGCGGACAGTGCCGATGCCTGGATGGGTGGGCTAGGTAACCGAGAGCGCACCCTGGAAATTATGAAGGATCCTCACACCGGTCCGGCTGGGGTGGTCTCCTTAGTCTTGGTCTTGCTTCTAAAATTTGCCGCCCTGCACACGCTTTTACAGTTACAAATGCCCTTATGGATTGTGGTCTTTACCCCCATGTTGGCGCGGCTTGCGGTGGGGTTGCTGTTTTTAACCACCCCTTATGTCTCCACTCAGGGTATGGCCCAGGATACTGCGGCCCATTTACCCCGGTATTGGATCTGGCTTTTGGTGGGGTTAGGCTGGTTTTATCCGCTCTTCTTCTTTGACCCTTGGTTGGCCATGCCCATGCAAGCCTCTGCCTTGATGTTATGGTTTGTCATGTGGATACGTACCTTAAACCGTTTGGGGGGGTTTACCGGTGATGTCGCCGGAGCGCTGGTGGAGTGGAGTGAGGTCGTGATGTTGGTCACCGTAACCGGGGTCGTTGCCTCGGGCTGGTTACCAGAAGGTTAATGTTATGATCATTTTCCCCTTGGCTGTGCAACCGTCCAGGGAAGCGATAGAGGGTCATTGCCCTCCGTGAAGGAGCAAACAGATGAAACAACCTAAATTGAAAATTATTAGCTTTGCCATCTGCCCCTTTGTGCAGCGGGCTGTGTTGTTAATGGAGCTCAAGGGGTTGGAGTATGAGCTTGAGTATATTGATCTGGCCAATAAGCCGGATTGGTTTTTAGCACTCTCCCCCATGGGGAAGGTACCGGTGTTGCAGGTGGATGAGACAACGCTGTTTGAGTCTCAAGTGATTGTGGATTATCTGGATGATATTAGTGAAGGGTCACTCCACCCGTCGGATCCCCTTTTAAAAGCACGGCAACGGGCGCTGATGGAGCTGGGATCTACCATGATTATGAGCCAGTGGGCCATGGCTAAAGCTCAGACAACAGAGATCTTTAATACCCAGCAAAGTACCTTGTACAAGCAGCTTGGCTTTTTGGAAGAGGCGCTGGCGGCGACACCCTATTTTAATGGGGATACGCTGAGCATGATTGATGTCTCTTTTGCCCCGCTGCTCCAGCGTTTAAAACTGTTGGAGAGTCGCTATTTGGCGGATCTTTTTCAACAGAGCCCCAAGGTGGCCAAGTGGGCCGAAGCGTTATTGGCCTTGGAAGCGATGAAACGATCGGCGCATCCTGAACTGGAGGCTTTAATCGTTAAGCGGATTGAAAATGAAAAAGGGGTGTTGGCGGCTTAATCTGTACACTCAGCCGTAAGTTTTTCGTTTTTTTTACGGATCTTTGCTCGGAGAGTGGTCTGGTGTTAATTTTAGGATATATCGATATATCCTATTAATATCATTTGAATATACAATTTCTCTTCAGGGTTGTTGCCAAGCTAGGGTTGTTTCTGTTTTTGACAACCTTCTACGTTTGGAGTAAGCACCATGAATTGGATGAAGATAGGGACCCTTAGTATGTTGTTCAGCCTCATGCTTGGGCTAGGTGTGGTTGTTGATGCCCAAGCTGAGCAGGCTAAAAGCCTGTATGAGCGCCTGGGTGGGTATGATGCCATTCATGCGATTACCCATGATCTGGCAGGACGGTTGGTTAAGGATGAAAAGCTTGGCCGTTTTTGGGCGCATCGTGGGCAAGATGGCATCAACCGTGAAGTGCAGTTGATCGTAGATTTTTTGGCCAATAAGTCGGGCGGGCGCCACTACTATACAGGCCGTGAAATGAAGTTATCTCATGTGGGTATGGGCATTGATGAAGAGGACTGGACGCGAATGATGGATCATCTTAAGGCGACGTTGAGCAAGTTCAAAGTAGCCACTCAAGCGCGTAAAGATGTAATCGCCTTCATCAAAAGCACCAAGCAGGATATGGTTGAAGATAACAACTGATTATTAGAGGATCATTAAAATAAATCAGTAGGTTGGGGCGATAGAAAAGGGTGATCCTAAGGGGTCACCCTTTTTTTTGTTAAGGTCACGACCTTCAAATTAAATGGGGCAGAACCGACGTGGGCAAAATAGGATTGTAGCTTGGCTGTGGTCGTCTTAATGGCAAGGTGCTCTTTATGGCGTTTGCATGGTTGTTGGGGTTGGCAGGGGGAGGGGTAGCTCCCTGCCAATAAGCCGGATTGGAGATCGTTGCTAATGCGCTCGGGGTTAAGCAAGGACAACGTCAACTTAGTACCAACCTGTTTACCCAAAAGAAGAAGGTAAAAGGGGGGGTATGGTTGGTTTAAGGGGGTGTCGGGTAACATGTGCCAGAAGTGATGCCCTTTGAAGTCAACGATATAAAAGTGAATAAGGGGTTGGGGTTGCTCCTGGCTGTAAAGGGCATACAAAGGGTGGTCCGGTAACCGGCGTATGGTCACCTGCTCGGTTGCTTTGCCTTGCTCTAGAAGTGTCCAATGTCCCTCTAAAGAGGGTACGACAATGCCCTGTTCTGGTGACCCCAAAGGGTGATCAAAGGCGGTAGATTGGCAACCGCTTAACAGCAGCAGTAACGCGCCTAACACAAAGCGCCACGCCAGCATTATGCAAGAAGTCCTGAAAAACCTTGTTGTTTTAGGATGCTATCCACTTTTTCAACCGGCCATTTTTTATGAAACAGCGCTTTATTAAAGTGTCGGCTGCGGTCATAAGTCTCCTGGTCCAGGTGGGGCATGGAGGCACTGTGTAGATGAACAAAACGCGCTGCAGGCTCATAGTGAATATGGTAGCCCGCTGCAGACATGCGTAGGGAGAGATCGGTATCTTCCATAAAGACAATGTCATATTCTTCATCAAAAAAACCAACTTCTTCAATCGCCTTACGGTCTAACACAACACCGGTACCCATAAAGGACTGCAACGCACAGGCTTGGTGTACGCGGGGGTCGTCCATGGCCAGGTTGGGCAGATGGTAGATCGCTTCCCCTTGTTGGTTAAATTGAGACCCGCAGGTCTGTACCGTCCATTGGTCAAAGCCTTTTTCTTCGTCCGGTAGAACAATCAGGCCTTGTACAGCCCCACACTTTTCAGTCTGGTCAAAGCGTTGGTAGACATGGTTAAGCCAGGGGGCGACGGGGAACATATCGGTATTAATCAGAGCAATATGGGTGCCTTGCGCCTGTTGTAACCCTATGTTGTTGGCACGTCCAAAGCCTAGGTTTTGCTCATTACGAATCACTTTAATACGGCTGTCTTGACTTAATGCCTCATAGGTTTCATTGGTTTGTGGCTCCCATGATCCATTATCAATCAAGATGATTTCATAGGGGGCTTCGGTAAATTGGGTGATGTATTGTACCGAAGTCGCCATAATGTTGATGTTATTAAAAACCGGCATCAGGATGGATGTGAGGAGCTGGGACATGGTGACCTCTTTAGCATGTGTTCCATAGGTTCTGTGTACGTTCTCACAGCAATGCAACCTCAAGGCCAGATGGATAGGAAAAAACGCGATGCAGTGGGCAAAGAAGATTGAACAGATACAGCCGTTTTATGTGATGGAGATGCTGGCCAAGGCCAAGGCGTTAGAGGCGGCTGGTGAATCCATTGTGCGTATGGAGGCTGGAGAGCCTGATTTTAAAACCCCCCAAAAGGTCATGGCCGCTGCCCGTCAGGCGCTGGATGAAGATCGAACCCGCTATACACCCTCCTTGGGGATACCTGAGCTGAGAAAAGCCATTGCCCAATGGTATGGGGATCGGTATGGCGTTAAGGTATGTCCGGATCGGGTGGTGGTAACCCCAGGCACCTCTGGGGCTTTTCAATTGATCTTTGGCTTGTTGTTGGATGCCGGAGATCGGGTCGCGATCTCTGATCCTGGTTACCCCTGCTATCCCAATATGGTTCGGTTTGTCAATGGGGACCCGGTGCGTATTCCCGTATCCCCCCAGGCCCATTATCAGTTGAGTGCTGAGGTTTTGGCCAAGCATTTGGCCCCCACCCATGAGCGGGGGCTTAAAGCTGCCATTGTAACCTCACCGTCCAACCCGACAGGTACTTTAATTCCCGATGCGCAAATGCAAGGGCTACTGACAGCGGTGGAAGGGCAGGGTGGCTACGTTATTTCCGATGAGCTCTATCATGGTATTACCTATGGCTGTTCGGCACGAACGGCGCTGGAGTTCTCAGAAAATGCTATTGTTGTGAATGGTTTTTCAAAATATTTTGGGATGACCGGTTGGCGGCTGGGGTGGATGATTGTGCCCCCCTCAGCGGTACGGGGGATTGAAATGTTGTCGCAGAACCTGTTTATCTCAGCCCCCACCATTGCACAGTATGCAGCCTTACAGGCTTTTGAGTGTGCAGGAGAGATGGATGCCCAGGTGGCACGTTACGATGCCAACCGTCGTTACTTGCTCGAAGAGCTGCCTCAATTAGGCTTTAAAATTGGTGTAGAGCCCCGTGGTGCCTTCTATGTCTATACCGATGCTTCTGAGGTGTTGAAAAAAACCGGTTTAGCCGATGGTAAAGCGCTCTGCCTTGCTGCCTTGGATCAGGCTGGATGCGCATTTACACCTGGTTTGGATTTTGGGGATTACCGTAGTCGGGAGCATGTGCGCTTCTGCTATGCCGCTGAGTTGAGCCAGTTGAAAAAGGCGATGCAACAGCTCCGCAACTGGTTGGGGTGAACCCTGGTATAAAAGATAGCGTGTAGAGCGTTTAACCGGTGTGTTCTTTGGTGCTTTATGGGGGGTGCGGTTAATCTTGGTTGTTGACTCACATAGATAAAACAAGCCCCGTCAGTTTGCGCTGCCGGGGCTTGTTTTATCTTTACCAAGGGTAGTTGGAACCCTTCTTTTTCTTCTTCTTTTTCTTCTTCTTTTTCTTGGGGACGAAGCGCTCTTCATCCTCCCCATCTTCCTCATCCTCTTCATCAATCCCGAGTGGATGCATGAGAACCATGGGCTCATCACTACTGTCCAGTGCGGGAGCATCATCCGCCAGCCCTGCTTGTAGTGCAGAGGCCAGCTCTTTTTCTCGGTTTAGGGCCGCTGCCAGTTGCATACGCAGCATGGCAATACGGTTATCTTTTTGACCCAAGAGTAGAAAAACGGCTTTCATAAGCTCAGGTACGGTGAGCTGAATCTCTTCCGGTTTTTCCTCTGTATCAATCTCCAGACCAGCGGCTGTTAAAAAGCGGATCATGGCATCGGGCGTGACACCAGCCAGCCAAGCGGCATCTTTTAAGGAAAGCTCTGGAAAATCAGCATCGGTCTGTGGACCCGAGCTAAAAGGGGTGTCCAACGGTTGCATGGGATAACCTTTTCTATAGTGAACACGCCTAGCAGGACGTGAATTCATCTTTCTAAAAAACGCGGGCATTATGCCATAGCCCCTATGGAAAGCTCCAACGGATTCCCAATCATCACGTTCTTTTCAAAAAGTCGGTGGGGAACTAAACCCACCCCATTTGCTTCTGATACCATGAAGTGTGGAAAAAATAAATAACGGCAATAAGGGGATACCATGGACAGCGTGCGTCACTACCACCAACAGACCAAGCATCGCACCGATCGTTATGCAGCCAGCCCAGAGTTTATGGATTGGGATACTCAACCCAACCCTTTTCGCCACTATGCCGGGGCGCCACGTTTTGAGCTACCATTAAGTGCCATGCAGCGGGAGGTACCCTTTACGGTGGCGCATCAACCTCATGGTCAGCACCCTCCCGAGCCCATAACACCCACCACCATAGCCGGTCTGATGGGGTTATCCTTAGGGCTTGCTGCGTGGAAAGTGGTGCCCAATACCGATCAACGGTGGGCGCTGCGTTGTAATCCCTCCAGTGGCAACCTGCATCCCACAGAGGGGTATGTGGTTATTCCAGTACTACAGGATGCTCAGCTTACACTCCCAGCGGGGGTTTACCACTACCACAGCTATGATCATGTTTTAGAGCAACGCGCTGCGGTGCCCCAAAATGAAGCTTGGCTTTCTGCTGAACAGGATGGTTTTGTAGTGGGGTTATCCTCCATTTTTTGGCGGGAGATGTGGAAGTATGGTGAGCGCGCCTACCGATACTGCCAACTGGATATTGGCCATGCCATTGCTGGGTTTCGC
Organism: Magnetococcus sp. PR-3; assembly: GCF_036689865.1. NCBI lineage: Bacteria > Pseudomonadati > Pseudomonadota > Magnetococcia > Magnetococcales > Magnetococcaceae > Magnetococcus > Magnetococcus organivorans. The sequence continues at coordinate 69,521 of NZ_JBAHUQ010000028.1, read as the reverse complement.
TATGCAGCTGCGGCAATGGGGTGGACCGTTCAGGTGCTAGATGGTGTGGGGGATGCCACGCTAACGCGTCTGCTGGGCTTGCCCTGCAACGCTTTAACAAAGGGGGAGCCAGAACCAGAGCACCCAGACCTGCTGTTATGGGTTTCCACCTCAGGTCAAGGGGCCCAAGAGGCCCAAGATCGTATGCATACCTGGGCTGAGACGGCCGAAACGGCAGGGTGGTTCGGTCAGCCCAACCTCTTAAGCCCCCGCCAGATGCATCAATGGCCGGTGGTGGATGATGTTGCTCAGGGGGCGACTCGCCCTGACCGTTCTATAACGTTACAGGGGATAACCGCATCCTCCACCCCCCCCTTGGCGACAGGTCCTTGTGAAGAGCCGTTGGATCGTATCATCTATCAACGGCGTTCTGCCCAGCAGTTTGATGGGAAGACCTCTGTGAGTCAGGAGGCCTTTTATCGGATGTTAGATGCGCTGTTACCACGCCCAGGCGTTGCCCCTTGGGATAGCCAAACTTGGCCTGTGGGCATTCATCCACTCTTTTTTGTACACCGTGTGGAGGGGTTAGAGCCGGGCATGTACCTGATGGTGCGCCATCCTCAGGCAGAACATGTGTTGAGAGAAACACTTTCTGATGATCATCACTGGTCCAAGCCAGAAGGGTGCCCCGCTCACCTGCCTCTGTATCACATGGTCGGTGGGGATGTGAAAATGGCGGCGATGATTATTAGCTGTAAACAGTCCATTGCTGGGGATTCAGCTTTCAGCCTGGGTATGTTGGCGCAGTGGGAGCAGGGGCTTAAGATTGGACCTTGGCACTACCGCAATATGTTTTGGGAGGCAGGTATGCTGGGGCAGGTGCTTTATCTAGAGGCTGAAGCTGAAGGTGTACGTGGAACAGGGATTGGCTGTTATTTTGATGACCTGTTCCATGAGCGTGCGGCGGGGTTTGAAGGCACCATTTTGCAGAGCCTTTACCACTTTACGGTTGGCGGTGCTGTTGAGGATACACGGCTAAGTACAGAGCCACCTTATGGTCATTTAAAGCGGGAATAATAGAAAATGCACATCAGTTCTTGACAGAGACCCACGGAGTGCGGTAGAAAACGTGCTTCTTTATGCCCACATGGCTCAACTGGCAGAGCAACGGATTTGTAATCCGTAGGTTGGGGGTTCAAGTCCCTCTGTGGGCACCAGACAAAACAACGGCTTGCACCTCTAGGGGTGCAAGCCGTTTTTGTTTGTGTGAACTGTCTGTGTAATCGTGTTAGATAAAATAGTCAGTCAGCGGTTTGGTATCGCTGTTTCAGGCGAGCTATGGCTGACTGGACCTGCTCCCCGTTTATCTGGATATTCCGCACTATCCTCTAAAAACTCATGATCTTATTGCTTCACCATAGGCCGTGTCTCTTCTGATCTGTGTCAGGTGTTGGGTGGTCGATCTGCTGTCATATCCCATGCAGACCGCGCCGCAGCTCTACGTTTACTCAAGATATATTTCGCCTTTTAAAAGAGCTATTGATCTGTTTTGTGATCTTTAGGTAGCAGATGATCAACGGCAGAGAGTGTCGCCTGGTCAGTAGGGAAGGCCCGTAACCGGACTGAGGTATTGAATTCAGCCGAGAGTATGTCGGCTAACTGTTGTAGGAGGGTGTTGACATGTTTCGGGGTACGTTGGGCAGAGCCACGAAATAACAGATCAGCATAAATTTTATAGGGTTCAGAGACATAACAACCGGGTTGTAGCATGACCTGGGGGGTGGCGTGTAAGGGGGCCAGCCCCTGTTTAATCGTCTGCGAAAGCTTGGGGATGAGTGATTCAGCAACCTGTTGAACGTGGGTGTCAAATGAACGATCTAGAATGATTTTCATAATGGGCATGGGTCGGGCGCCTCTTTAAATACTGGGTACGGTTAACTCTGCATGTATAAGCTTATCATATCTTGTGATTGGGTTTAGGGTCCAGATCCCTCTCAGTCCGATCGATGGAGTGTCCGTGTGTGTGCGGGTGACCCTGTGGTTGAGAGAGAACATCTGAGTTTGGTGTAAGCTTAAAGAATGGGGTGGGCCGGGGAGGCCTTGATGATACGCTTTTACACCAAACATGACCAAGACGGACGAGGGTGGTGGTCATGTGCAGAAGAGTGAAATCATAGAGGAAAAAGCCTGAGAAGCCTCGAATATACAGTGTATCTGCGTCATTCAGATGCCTGTTTATCCTGTTACCTCTATCGTGTGACGCTATGGATTGCCGGAATATACACCCACTTTGCCAGATTAGGTTTATACTAAATGTAGGTCGGATAGCTGGCATAGTTTGCGGGCTGATCCATAGACAACCCATGCGGATGAGGAGGGTTAACCATGTTAAATACAGTTCCTCATTTAACGTCACACCTTGTACAGACCCAGTGGCATGGTAAGCGCTACGAAGGTACCTGTAATATGCAGGGAGGGCTGTTGACGGTGCACTATGGTTCACAAAGTAAAATGGCTTTTGGGTATGAACAGCCGGTTCGTAATCAGATGCTGGCCAAAGAGATGCTCCATGAACTGATCGCACAGCGACCCCATTAAGCATGTGTCACCTAGAAAGGTGTGGGGTTAGGATGCGTGCCGGGCCTGCATGATCCCCATGGAGCCAACCCTCTGAGCGTATGTAAGGAAGGCGCTGTTGGCTCGGCCCCTAATCCTTATGATGGGTTTGGGTTGGCAGATTTTGGGGGTTTTACGGATGAGAGCTTTTCCATGAGCTTTTGAACTTCGGATGAACTGACCGGTTTGGCCATGACATCATCCATGCCCACTTGGCGACAGCGCTCTAAGGTGCTGGATAGAACATCAGCTGTTAGGCCGATAATAGGGATGTGTGTATCTTTTTTCTGCTCTCTATTGCGAATGCTCTGTGTGGCTTGTAAACCATCCATAATGGGCATGCGTAGATCCATGAGAATAAGATCAAATGCCTGTTGTGCATAGTGGTCCAGTGCCTCTTGGCCATTCCCAACTACGGTCACCTGGTGACCCGCACTTTGTAAGATCTCTTGTGCAACTTGTTGATTGATGAAGTCATCTTCTACCAACAAAATAGAGAGTGATGTGGTCGGGATTATCGGCATTGGTGTTGGCTGCTGTTGCTCGGTTGTTGTGTGGTCAACCGCTTGTAAAGGTAGCCAAAAGTGGAAGGTAGAGCCAATGCCGCGTTGGCTTTCTGCTGTAACATCTCCATCCATGGCTTGAGCCAATTTTTTACAAATGGCCAGCCCCAATCCTGCCCCCCCATGGGCCCGTGATAGTGATCCGTCAGCCTGGGTAAAGGGATCAAACAGACGGGGCATCTCCTGTTCCGGAATGCCGATACCGCTATCGGTTACCTGAAAATGGACCATATGTTTGGTGCTGTCAGAGATCTCCTGACTATACATAGAGAGTACAATTTCACCCTGCTCTGTAAACTTAACGGCATTGCTGATTAGGTTAAGCAAAATCTGTTGCATCCGTACACTATCCCCTATAACAGCGGGGGGGAGTGAGGTATCCCACGTTACCCGTAATGCCACACCTTTCTCTTCGGCTTTACTTAAAAAGGTCTGTTGGGCGGCTTGGGCGATTTCACGTAGATTACAAGGCAGTAAATCCAGCACCAACTGTCCTGCTTCCATTTTGGAGATATCCAAAATATCAGTCAGCAAAGCGCGCAGTACTGTCGCGGCATGACCAATCATCCGTACTTGGCGGGATTGCTGTTCATCCAGCCGGGTACGGTTGAGCTGTTCAAGCATACCAAGAACACCGTTCAATGGGGTGCGTATTTCATGGCTCATAATGGCCAAAAATTCACTCTTGGTACGGTTAGCTGCTTCTGCAATTTCCTTGTCTCGCTGGGCTTCTTCCATATGACGGCGGTGGGTGATATCCCGCGCAATGCCGTCGATAGAGATCACCCTTTGTCCTCCATCCATAACCGGAACTTCCACCACTTCCAGTAGATGAACATCCCGATTTTTATGATAGACCTCCAGTTGATAGGGAGGGGGCTTCTCTCCCCTTAAACTCATGGCCATAAACTGCTGGGCCTGATCATTAATGGGGCTCTGGGGCATATTGGTGGAAAAATGGGTGAGGAAGGCATCCTGCTCGTAACCCAAAACAGACTCGATCGATGGACTAACAAAGGTAAAAAACCCTTGAGTGTCGTGGGAGTAGAGAAAAAATCCGCCACTAATATTGTCGATCAGACGGCGGTACTTCTCTTTGCTGCGTCGCAATTGATGCTGTGTATTTTCAATCTCTTCTAGATCATCGGTAATACGTAGCTGCATTTTATTGATGGCTAAGGCGATACAATCGAGCTCATCATTTTGATTTTTTTGTGGAGGCAGGGCCAGCTCGGGGCTCTGTTCCAAAGTGCTGAGAGAAAACTGATTGACCCAAGCACCAAGTGCATCAAGACGGTGTATCACCACCTTACGAATGATCAGTAGAATAAAGAAAGATACGGCAAAGGTTTTTAAGGTTTGCGTAGCCAGGATAACCCAGGCCTTATCAATAATTTGTTGCCGTAACGGTTGCGTGGTTGCGGTAATATGCAACGTCCCAAGCTGTAGGGTTAAGCCCGCTGTATCGGTATGGCTTAAAGGGGCTTGCATCATAAGGGTATTGCTCGTGTCAGGTAGGCGCCCGACAATAAGCGGATCTTCACCCTGCTTCAGGGTAATACGTACTTGGGATACTTCTGGGATCAGCAGAATGCCTTGGAGTTGAGCACGGGATTGATCTTCGTTGAGATCCCACAGGCTTTTAACCAAGCCAGGGGCTGAACTCAGGGCGGCATTAGACATGCGCTGATGGATGCTGCTTAATCCACTGCGGTAGTCGCTCCAGAGTTGAACCAGCGCAGCCAAGCAAGCAAACATGGCACTAACCAGGATAATCGCATAAAGCAAGCGACGACCCAGTGAGCGTTGCGCCACGGCGGTTGGTGGCGTAACGATGGCCTGTTTGGCTGGATGGGATAACGGCTCCGTACTCATATATCTCCACCCCCCTCCTGGTGGATATGTGACGTTGCGTGTGCAGGGTGAACCTCAAAAAGGCCGTCCCTTTTAGATTTTTGGAAACTCTAGGTTATCACGAACCATCCAAAAGTGTGTATCATTGATCTTAAAGATCTCCTATGCCGTTAGGTCTATGTTTACAAGGAAAGTTCATGCGCTATATATCCATACTATTGCTGCTGCTGACCCTCTCTATCGGTAATATAAACCAGCCTGCTTATGGAGAAGAGAAAGGGCCGGTTATTTTGGTGGCCAACCCTTGGTGCCCCTATAATTGTCGTACCCAGGGTGATCAGCAGGGTTATGTTGTTGAGCTGGCCAGAGCAGCCTTTGCGCAGTATGGGCGAAAGTTGGTGTACCAACATATGCCCTGGGAAAGAGCGTTGCTTGAGGCCGACCAAGGGCGTGTAGATGGGGTGATTGGTGCTGCCCAAGAGGAGGCGCCTGAACTGATCTACCCTCAAAGCCCGATTGGTATGAGTAGTGTCTCCTTTGTGGCCCGGCGTAATCACAACTGGACCTACCGGAATTTGGAAGATCTGAAGGGGTTGGTTGTTGGGATAACGCCAGGGTTTGCCTATGGGGATGCTCTGGATGAATATTTTGCCAAGACCCCAGAGGGGGTTAAAAAGCTCTTCGGTACCGATCCCTTAAAACAGGGGTTGCGGTTGATCCTGGCCAAGCGTCTGGATGTTACGCTGGATGATGATGCTGTACTGCGCTATATGTTGAAAAAGAACCGTTGGGAAGGACAGTTGCAGTTGGCTGGGCATGCCGATGATGCGGTTCCTCTATTTATAGGTTTTTCACCAAAGGGTGAGCGTGGCAAACAGTTGGCAAAGGAGCTTGATGCAGGTATTCACCTGTTGCGCCAGCAAGGTAAGTTAGAGCAAATTCTTAAAAAATATGCGCTTAAGGATTGGGCCCCCTAGTCCATTTGTGGTAAGCCGTGAAAGCTCTGTTTATGAGCCGCTCGAGCGGGAAGGTAGGCCACAAGCCAGCTGCTGAGCAGAATAAAGGCCCCTAAAATCAAGTTATCCCGTCGTGAAAAGTGGTAGCTGTGGGGTTGGTCCGTCAGTTGTTGCACGATCTCAATGCCCATCCACCCTGCCACATGGCCCATGAGCATGGCCGTAAGCGTGACAAGTATACCTAACGTTACCCCTTCATATTGTAGAAGGCGTCGGCGTTGGTTGGGGCTCATGCCCAAGCTGTTGAAAATAGCAAACTCACCACCCCTCTGTTGCAGCTGGATCAGCTGAGTGTGGGTCATACCCATACAGACCAGTACGATTGTGACCGCCAAAATAAGATCAACAATGACAAAATCCCGGTTAATTTCCCGTGCTCGGTTGTAGGCAACATAGCCTTGGTGGGCTTTGCTTTTGTAAATGGGGGTAAGCAGATGCCGTAAACTTTGGGCGTTGGTATTCATACGGCTGTGGTGCAGTAAGGCATAACGTCCTAATGAAGAGCCCAGTTCGGTTTTGAAGAGTGCCGTACCTGAGGTGACCAAAATACGTTGTTTAAGTTGACTAAGTGGCGTGGGTTCCAGCAACAGGCCAAGATCGTTGTTTATCTCGGCAATGGGGATTTTCCACCTACCCTTAGGTGTCATAAGTTCGATGCTCTGTCCAACAGTCCAGCCTTTTTGGTGGGCCATTTCGTGGCTAATTATGGCTACACCTGGCGGCAGCTCTGTTTTACCCCTGGCCAAACGAAAGGCATTGAGCGCTTGCTGATCCACCAAGCGAAAAGGGAGACCCCCCACCAATCCCTTGTTGGAGAGTGGAATGAGGTGGAGTGCCTGTTTGTTAAGCTGTTGGGTAACCCATTTTGGGTCCATGGGCACAAAAGGGTTGCGCTCCAGCATGGTGTAGGGGGTGCTCCATTGATAAAAATCCTGAACAATACGATGTTTCATGCTGTGGGTAACCACATGCAGCGCAATGGTTAAGGCAAAAACCACGGTGAGGGCGTTAAAAGAAAAGAGCAGGGTATCCCGCCGATAAATCATGGCGCGCCCCGTTAAGAAGGCCTCCATGGGGTGTAGGTATCTTAGAAGGCTGGTTATCGCTGCAATACCTCCATTAAGGAGGGGGCGTACAAACCAGATCAATAGCACCACAAAGATAAACAGCGCGGTAACATCGGCCAGCAGCAGTAAAGCCACCGAGACCCAGCTGGTTAAAAAAGGGTGCATCAGCAGATAGCTTGCGGCAAACAGTAGGGGAAGCAGCCACAGGTAGGCCTTGGGATCTTCAACCGTCCAAGTTGGGGTGGCTGGGTGGGCTTGGGTAGCCTGGCTCATAGGCATCTTCCACACGGTCCATAATGAGGGAATAACACCGATTGTGGTGATCATGAGGCATAAACCAGCCATAAGGGTTAGCTCTAGCCATGGCATCTGCCCGGTCCACAGGATGGGGTGCCCCAACGTAGAGAGACCTTTGGAGATTAACACTTTGGTGACCGGCGCCACCAAGAGCACCCCAAGCAAAGTACCCAAGGCTCCGAGCAGTAGGGCCTGAGCCAATAGAATATGAACAATTTGGCGACGAAAACTGCCCAATAAGCGCAACAAGGCAAAGGCCTTTAATTGACCGCTTAAATGACCCGTTAGTGTATGGAAAATAATGAAACTGCCGATTAAGAATGTGACTTGAGAGGCAGCACGGATCAAAATACGAAAGGCTTGATCTTCTCGTTGTTCCTGCGCCTGATCCAGGGATGTTGAGGGCTTGCTGGTGGTCGGTTGTATCCACTGAATATGGGGTAGGGGGATCCGCCCCCGTTCATGGGCAACCAGCTTTTGCCGCGTGGTCTGCTCCTGGTGCTGTACGGCTTGGGGCTGGTTAAGGCTAACGTGGTCCAGGGTTAAAATGACCCCGGCCACCATCATACAGCTGGCCACGCCCAGCAGGGCAATGATGAAATGGAGTGGGTGTGTTTGGAGTGTCCGGCGTATTAAAAGGAGATAGAGTGTCCAAGACATCGTTGCCTCCCCTTAAATACCCAGTTGTGCCAGTTGATTATAAATAAGGGTAAGAAAATCCTGCTCTGTCTGAGGCGTTAGTTGATGATGAATGTGCCCATCATGCAAAAAACAGACACGGTGTGCCCATGCGGCATGCTCGGCACTGTGGGTCACAAGAATAAGGGCGCAGTTTTGCTCTTCTACCACCTCTTTTAGTGTGTGAAGTATGCGCTTACCCGTGGCTGGGTTGACATTACCTGTGGGTTCATCGGCCAACAAAAGAGGGGGGCGCATAACCAGGGCGCGGGCAATGGAGACCAACTGCATCTCCCCCCCTGAAAGTTGGGCGGGTAGGTGGTTTGCCCGGTCATGCATGCCCACCATGGATAGCAGGGTGTTGATCCACACTTGGTGCTGAGTAGGATCTTGCCCATCAATGAATAAGGGCAGAGCAATATTCTCCCGTACCGTTAGCATGGGAACCAGATTAAAAAACTGGAAGATGATACCCATGGTGTGACGACGTAGCTGTGCGCTGGCTTGTTCCTGATGATGTTGAGCGACCTCTCCCTGTAGAATGATCTGCCCTTTATCCATCCGTTCAATTCCAGCAACACAGTTGAGCAGAGTGGTTTTGCCACTGCCACTGGGGCCCATGATCGCAACCGTCTCTCCTGCTTGAACGTCAAGGTTAATGCCCCTGAGGACCTCAATGTGGTTCTGCCCCATGGAAAAACCTTTGGTTAACTGCTCCACATGTAAAAGGCTCATCCAAATAGCTCCATTGGTAGAAGAGATATCTTTAATGTACAGGATCGTTATACAGAGCCCAAGATGTTCCAAAGGTGTGGGTTGGATAGAGAGAACGAACAGAATTGTGGCAGTTGTGTGTTAAGAGGCAGGTTTTTCTTCTCCGATTCTTGTCTAGTGGGTAAAATGGCCAAAATTATATGGGGTTTGGAGGTTTGGCATGTTTGGCTCAAAATGGATGTTTTTTCTGGTGTTGGGTATGGGTATGGTCGGTCATGTGGATGCTGCGGATAGAGATTGGCTTTATCAACTTCAGGATGCCGATCCAAAAGCCATTGTAAAAACCCGCTTTCCTTTGGTGGTCATGGATCCAACACGCCATGGTGATGAGGGGAGCCGTTATACCCAAAAAGAAATCGATTTGATCACCAATGCAGGCAAACTCCCCGTTGCTTATTTCTCCATTGGCGAAGCGGAGAACTATCGGAGTTATTGGAACGATGCCTGGGTGGATGCTCAAACTCATGAACCAACCGATCTAGCCCCGAGTTGGTTGGGGAAGACCAACCCCGACTGGCCCGGTAACTTTAAAGTACGTTATTGGGAAGAGGAGTGGTGGCAAGATGTTTTAAAGCCGGAGCTTAGACGTATTGTGCAACAAGGTTTTCGTGGGGTTTATCTGGATATTATCGATGCGTTTGAGTATTGGCCTGACCCAACCCGCCATGGTTTACCCAAAGGGCATGAGCAGGTTCGTTCTGGAGATCCTCGGCGTACGGTGGATGCCGCACAACGCATGATTGCTCTGGTCATGCGCATGGCCAAAACAGCCCGTGAAATGGGTGGGCGGGATTTTCTCATCATTCCCCAAAATGGTGAATCCATTGTCGATCATGATTGGGGTGGGGATTATTTGGCCACAATCAACGGTATTGGGGTGGAAAGTGTTTGGTACGTCAAAACGGAGAAACAGCAGGACCAAGGATGGTTAAAACAGCGGCTCAAACGTTTGCGGCGCATTGCGGCAACGCCAGGTAATAAGGTCTTGTCGGTTGATTATGTGGATAATGGCGAGCGTGATGATCCTAAAAATCTGCAACGTATTCAAGATTATCAGCGTCTTTGCCATAAAGAGGGCTTTTGGTGCTATGCCGCCCGTGATGATCAGGCTTTGGATGAATTGAACATTATTCCAGGACGGCAGCCCAAATAAGCGTATTTAGCAAAGTAATTTAATTGAGATCAACCCCTTAAAGCGACTACACTGGCATATACCCTTTTTGTAACTTTTGCTTGTATTTGAGGCCAGATGGTCGATGCTAACGATAAAATGGTGAGCATCCTCCTTGTTGAGGATTCCAAAAGTTTCGCCTCCCTGCTCCAGGGTCGTATTCAGCAAAGTCTGGGTTTTAATGTTGCCTGGGCTGCGACGCTTGCTCAGGCTCAAGCTCGGCTGGAGGCCAACGCCGAACGCTATCTGCTGGCTATCCTAGATCTGCACCTGCCTGATGCCCCCAATGGTGAGGTGGTGGATATGGTTCTGGACCATAACCTGCCTGCCATCGTTTTAACCGGTGATACCCACGATAAAATGCGCACCCAGTTTTTTAAAAAAGGGGTGCTGGACTACTTTGTTAAAAATAACCGAAGCGTCATTGATGCTGTTTTGCATAGTGTGGCGCGGGTGGAGCGTAACCGACACCTCTCCATTATGGTGGTGGATGACTCTCGTAGTGCCCGTTCGGTGCTCAGTCTTTTTCTACAGCGCTACGGTTTTGAGGTGCTGCAAGCCAAGGATGGGGTAGAAGCGTGGGCGACCCTAGAAAAAAGACCCGTTAATCTGGTCATTACCGATTATGAAATGCCCCATATGGATGGGGTGGTGCTCACCACCAAATTACGCTCACGTTACAGCCGGGATGATATGGCCATTATCGGTCTCTCTTCGGCGGGGCGTTCGGAACTGGCGGTTGGGTTTATCAAGGCTGGCGCCAATGACTTTTTGGTTAAGCCTTATGAACCGGAGGAGTTAATTAGCCGGGTTTACCAAAGTGCGGAAAGTATTGAGCGCTATGGAGAGCTCAAGCAAATGGTGGTACGGCATAAGGCGGTGTTAAATAATGCCTTAGATGCCATCATCACCACAGATCATAAAGGCCATGTCATCAGCTACAACCCCGCAGCAGAGAAGCTGTTTGGGTATGATGCCCGTACCATTATTGGTGAGTGCCTTTCTGAACACATGATCCCTGAACACCTTCAACCCAAACATGCTCAAGCGCTGGCGGCATTGGTGACGGGTGAGCGAGATGTTGAATCGATTCAGCGCCGGATGGAGACCACCGGTAAGCGGATTGATGGGGAGCTTATCGATTTACAGATTGCCCTTTCTGCCATGAAGCAGGGTGATCAAATGCGGTTCACCGCATTTATTCAAGATATTACAGATAAAAAACAACTTCTTAAGTCATTAGAAGAGACTTTGGCCGCGGCGGAAGCTGCCAGTAAAGCCAAAAGTGCATTCATTGCCAATATGAGCCATGAAATCCGCACACCGATGAATGCTGTGCTTGGCTTTACCGACTTGGCACTGCGTGGGGATTTAACGCCTAAAATACGAGACTATTTAGAGAAAACCAAAAATGCCAGTCACTCATTGATGGGGATTATCAATGATATTCTGGACTTCTCTAAAATGGATATGGGGCGACTTGAGCTGGATCCGGTCAAGTTTGATCTCCATTTTATGTTGGAACGGCTGGCTGACCTCTTTAGTAAGCAGGCGGCGGATCGCCATGTAGATCTGGTCTTTTTGGCCCCTCTTGGTTTTAACCAGGTGCTTTATGGCGATGCGATGCGTCTAGAGCAGATCCTAATCAACCTAATCCGTAATGCCATTAAGTTTACAGAAAATGGCTTCATTACCGTCGCCATTACACCGGAGGTTGTGCAGGAGCACCGGGTCCGCTTGAACTGCTCGGTCAAGGATACTGGTATTGGTATTGACCCTGAGCAACTGCCCCATCTTTTTGCCCCCTTTGTACAGGCCGATAGCTCAACAACCCGTAAATTTGGTGGTACAGGGTTGGGGCTCTCTATCGTTAAGCGTTTGGTCACGCTTATGGATGGTGCGGTCTGGGCGGAGAGTTTCCCTGGGGAAGGTAGTCTGTTCAGTTTTGATGTGATGGTGGACCATCACTCCGAGGATCGTCGTAACCGACCCATGTTACCGGAGACCCTTTGGGGCCGGCGGGTTTTGGTGGTGGATGATAATCCAGCCTCTCGGGATCATCTGGAAGCGCTACTCACATCGCTCTCTTTGGCGCCGACACTCTGCGAAACCCCAGATGAAGCCTTGCAGGTACTTTTAACTGAAAATGGAGGAGAAAAACCCTTCCACTATCTGTTGTTGGATTGGGGCTTGCCCGGTAAAGATGGGGTTGTTTCTGCCATTGAAATACGTGCTGCGCTGGATGCCGCCCTGCCAGGATTATCCTATCCACACATTGTGCTGCTTAGTGCGTTTGGTATGGAGGAGATCAAAACCCAGGCGGAACGGGCAGGGGTGGATGTCTGTGTGGATAAGCCGGTTGCACGCGAGCGTTTAATCTCTGCGCTGTGTGGGGATTGGCAAGAGCAGGATCAGCATCGGGATCGGCGCCAAGTACAGCAGCTGGCTGCTGAGTCTGAGGTTGGGCGCCATGTTGGTAGTGCCCATGTCTTGTTGGTGGAAGATAACCCCATCAATCAACAGGTCGCCTTGGAGCTGCTGGAGCGGGTCGGGTTGGTGGTGGATCTGGCTGAAAATGGGCAAAAAGCCCTGGACCGTATGGCGCGCTTTGACTATGACCTGGTGCTTATGGATCTGCATATGCCGGTCATGGATGGTATGCAGGCGATTAAAAGTATAAGAGATAAAGAAAAAGGTAAGCCATTACCCGTGGTGGCGCTGTCTACCGGAACCACCGATGAAGATTTGGTGGATCTGGAGAGTATGGGTTTTCAAGAGAGCTTGGATAAGCCGATCCGCCCGGAGCGGCTCTATGGCGTTTTAAAACGCTGGATCACACTACCTAGCATGGCACAGCAGTATGAGGTGATCTCTCGAGGGGATGAAGTCCCCATGATGCGTGGTGTGGATCCTGAAGTGGGTCTTAACCGTTTGGCGGGCAACCATGATCTGTTTGTGGTGCTGCTCGGGCGCTTTTATCAACGCTATTGGGAGAGCCTACCCCTCTTCACAGATCTCTGTAGCAAGGGTGAATGGAACCCGTTAAGTCGTGAGATCCATGCGCTGCGGGGGCGTGCTGCAGCTTTGGGTGCGCAGGAACTGGCCAAGGAAGCGGTCGCTTTGGAACTGGCTGCTGCGGATGGCCACGAAGCGGTCATGGAGGCTGCCTTCCACAGTTTTAGTAAACGGTTGGAACAGTTGCTTGAGGGGATCCGTGGACATCAAACCGGGGAGAGCCCGGCGGTTGTGCAGAGCATGGTCAGTGGTGAACTCCCCATATTGGAAACGGATTTAACGGTTGCTGGACCGCTGTTGGATAAACTGGCAGGGCGTTTGAAGTTCCACAGTATAGAAGTTGACGCGCTATTGGATGCTTTTGGGGAGATCCTTAAGGATACCCCGGCAGCCACAGCCTATTGGACCGTACGTAAGCATGTGGAGCGTTATAATTTTCAGGAGGCCTTCCAGGGTGTGCTGCAAATTTCCAAGGCGTTGCAGTATGAGATTGCAGAAGAACATCTTACCTGCGCCCACAGTGTTAAAGAGCGGCTACTGATTGTTGATGATCAGCCGGATAATGTGGATGTGCTTAAGGAAATTTTGACTGACTATGAACGTTTGGTTGCGTTGAGTGGCCCAGAAGCGCTGATGTTGGCCCAGTGCCAGCATCAACCAGATATGATCCTGTTGGATATTATGATGCCGGAGATGAACGGCTATGAGGTCTGCCGTCGTCTTAAAGCAACAGAAGCCACGCAAGAAATTCCCGTTATCTTTGTCAGTGCCAAAAAAGAGGTGGTGGATGAAGCGGAAGGGTTCCAACTGGGGGCTGTTGACTACATAACCAAGCCCTATCACAGTGAAGTGGTGCGTCGGCGTGTTCATAGTCAACTTGAGTTGAAGCGGCATCGGGATCGGTTGGAAAAACAGGTGCGTATGCGCACCTCGGAACTGGAACTGGCCACCCGTGAAGCCGAACTGCGTAAGGATGAGGCGGAAGCGGGTAACCGCGCCAAGAGTGAATTTTTGGCCATTATGAGCCATGAAATCCGGACCCCTTTGAACGCCATTTTGGGTACCCATGAGTTGTTGGATGAAACCTCTTTGTCAGAGGAACAACTGGGGTTGATGGAGATCTCCCGCAATGCTGGTGAACTGCTGCTTAATCTGGTGAATGAGACGTTGGATCTCTCAAAAATTGAAGCCGGTAAGCTGGATTTGGAGTATGCCACGTTTGATCTGCCCAAACTGGTTCGTGAGATCTGTGAGATCAAACGGGTTGCAGCCAATCAAAAAGGTATTGAGCTGGTCGAAGAGATCGAGTTAGCGGTTCCCCGCTTTGTGATGGGTGATCCTGACCGTCTTCGTCAAATTTTGGTTAACCTGCTTTCCAACGCCATTAAATTTACCAGTGCGGGGCGTGTCACACTGCACATTACCCGTGGTGCTGCGGACCGTACTTTCTTTAAGGTCAGCGATACAGGGGTTGGCATTTCGAGCGAAAAGATGGAGAAAATTTTCCATCCATTTACTCAGGCGGATACCACAACCACACGAAAATTTGGTGGGACTGGCTTGGGCCTAACCATCTGCAAGCATCTCTCTGAAGCTATGGGGGGAGATATTGGGGTAGAGAGCCAAGAGGGTGTTGGTGCCGTCTTTACCGTCAATTTGCCCTTCCCAAGAGCCGAAAGCTCGCTGGATATTTTAAATGAAGAGTCCGGTTTTGTCCCCCCTCCCCAGCAGAGGCCGCTCTCCATTTTGGTGGCAGATGACGCCGAGGATAACCGTAAGCTGGTGAGCGCGTTCCTGGCAAAAAGTGATCACCGCTTGGAGCTGTGTCATGATGGCGCTCAGGCTGTGGATAAATTTAAAACCGGCCATTATGATATGGTGCTTATGGATCTTCTGATGCCGGTGCTGGACGGTTATGGTGCCATGCGTAAGATCCGCGAGTGGGAGAAACAGAACAACCGTCTTCGTACACCCATTATCGCCTTAACCGCACTCTCTGTACGCCGGGACCTGGATAAGGCCATGGAGTGTGGAAGTGATTTTTATCTGACCAAACCCTTCCGTAAACAGCAGTTGTTGGATGCAATTACCAGCGTACACACCATGTTGGATGGATAACCTCCCCACCTCTCAACAATACCGCGCCCCTTTTTAATACCATCTGTCCGTTCGCTTTTTCTGTACGGTTCCTAACAGCTGAATGAGTGAATGTGTGGTAGCAAAGCTTTCTTCTCTGTTTTTCAGGGAACCAAATCTCAGCTGTTTCGCTCCCAATATATAGTACCGAAAAGGTACCAATAAAGAAATTCAATCCGCTTTGTGCGGTGATACGGAGATATTGCCATGAATCCATTGGTGATTATTGGAACTGGCTTAGCTGGCTACGGGCTAGCCAAGGAGTTGAGAAAGCTCAAAGATTCCCGCCCCATTACTTTGATCACAGGGGATGATGGATCTTTTTACTCCAAACCCATGTTGTCCAGCGCTTTGGCACAGAACAAAGATGCACAAGGTCTGGTTATGGCCAGTGCTGAACAGATGTCTGAACAGTTGGATGCTCAGGTTTTAACCCATACCTTTGTGGATCATATTGAACCGGCCAAACGGCAAGTGGTTCTGACGGATGGTCAAGTGGTTTCTTATGCACAGTTGGTGCTCGCTGTGGGCGCGAACCCGATTCAGCTTCCATTTCGGGGGACAGGGGCATCCGATGTTATGCAGGTTAACTCTTTAGCAGATTATGCGCAGTGGCGTGACCGTTTAAAGGATGTCGAAAAGGTTATTCTTATCGGTCCTGGATTAATTGGCTGTGAGTTTGCCAACGATCTACTAAAGGTGGGTAAGAAGGTGGCTTTGGTTGGCCCCGACCCTTGGCCCATCAGCACCCTCATTCCAGAAAAGGCTGGGCGAGCTTTACAACAGGTTTTGAAAAAAGTGGGGGCGCAGTGGCACCTTGAAACCTTTAATGGAGCCATTGAAAAAGAGGGTCGCCACTATCAGACCACATTAAAGAACGGCACTGTGGTTGATGGGGATCTGGTGCTCTCTGCGGTGGGGCTAAAACCTAATGTCGATATGGCCAAAGCTGCCGGATTGGCTGTTAATCGGGGGATTGTGACCAACGAATATCTACAAACCTCAGACCCCCATATTTATGCACTGGGGGACTGTGCAGAGGTTAATGGTGCCAATTTACCTTACGTGCAGCCTCTAATGGTTGGGGGGCGTGCATTGGCCGCCACGCTGGCCCATAAACCAACACCTGTTATCTACCCGATTATGCCGGTGGTTATTAAAACAACCCTTCACCCCATTGTGACCATGCCCCCTGGAGACCGGGCTGGCTCTTGGTTTATGAGCCACACACCTAAAGGTGTGATGGGGCGCTACATGGGAGAAGGCGGTGTGCTTGAAGGCTTTGTTCTTACAGGAGAACATACCAAGCTTAAAAGCACTTTGGTTAAAGAGATGCAAACAGCTATTGCAGCTTAAACCGCTCATGAATGGTATTGGGGCTGGTCTTCGAGGGGGGAGGCCAGGGAGGGAAGGGACGACAGGTTAGCGCCTGTCGTCCCTTTATTATTGGGTGATCCTTAAGGGTGGGAGTGGCACGTTTTACGCATGATTCGTCTCCTTCACTCCTTATTCTATTGAGGGTCGATATGACACTGGAAGAGGCCTTTAAACAGGCGGCACAATGGCATAAACAGGGTTTGTTAGATCAAGCGGAATCGCTCTATCTACAGATCTTGAATGCAGCCCCTGAGCATCCGGTTGTGCTTTACCATTTGGCGCTTATTAGCCAAATGCGTGAGGACAAGGTGCAGTTTGAAGCCCGCTTACTGGCGGTGTTGGCGGTTGATCCACAACATCAAGATGGACACCGGCAACTGGGTACACTCTATACCGGCTTGCAACAGTTGGAAAAAGGGGCTGAACATTTTCAACAGGCTATGTCTGCGGGGGATGAAAGTGTCACGTTATTAGTGAATTACGGCTATAACCAACTGCGTCAAGAGCAGTTGGAAAAAGCCCAGGCTCTCTTTGAACAGGCTTTGCAGCAACAGCCACTGGATGCCGCATGGGATGGTTTGGCCAAGGTGTGTCGTGCCCGTGGGGATCTATCCGGGGCTGATGCGGCTTATGCTCAGGCACTGATGCTTAATCCCGATTCTGTGGCACATTTATGTAACCGGGCGCTGCTGCTCAACCAAATGGAACGTCATCGTGAAGCAGAAGATCTGTTCCGAGAGGTACTCAAACGTGACCCCAATTTGGCAGAGGCCCATAATGGTTTAGGTGTGTTGCTGCGTAAAACCCGCCGTCACTTAGAAGCAAGGCAGCATTTTGAACAAGCTTTGGCGCTGGAGGAAAACTTTATTGCAGCCCACAATAATCTCGCCAATACGTTGGTGGATGTTGGGTTGGCGGATGAAGCGATTGTGCATTTTGAGCAAGCGTTAGCGCTTGAAGAGAACCGTGATATCCGCAGTAATATGTTGATGTGCCTGAACTATACGACCCACTATACAGGGCCTGACCTGTCTAAGGCATTAAGGGTTTGGCAGCAGCACCATGGCCGTGGTTTTGCGGAACCTCATTTTCTCAATAACCCAGATCCCCACCGTCGATTAAAAGTGGGGTATATCAGTGCGGATCTTTGCCAGCATCCATTGGGTTTTTTCCATCTGCCCCTCTTTGAAAATCATGATCCTCAGGCGGTTGAGAGTTATGTCTATTCAAGCACCGTCAAGCATGACTGGCTGACGGCATTGTGTCAAAAACATGTGGATCATTGGTATGATCTCGCTGGGCAGCCAGATGAGGTGGTGGCCCAGCAAATTGCTGAAGATGGGATTGATCTGTTAATGGATCTTTCCGGTCATACCCGTGGTAATCGGATGATGTTATTGGTTAAAGGTAGCGCACCGGTACAAATTTTGGCTGGTGGTTGCTACAGCTCCAACGGAATTGACCGTATGGATGCTGTTTTGGCCGACCCCTACCAAATACCAGAAGTATTGACCTCTTGTTTTTCTGAGCCTTTACAGTATCTCCCTGGGTATTTAAATACAGTCTATGCACCCCCCCCCTATATGCCAGAAGTCAAACCGTTACCGGCCCTCAACAACGGTCACATCACCTTTGGGTGCTGTAACAACATGGCCAAAATCAATCCAGAAGTAATTGCCCTGTGGAGTAAACTGCTCAAAAGGTTGCCTACTTCAAGGTTGATCTTGCGGACCCATGGGTTAAATGGTGTGCAGACTCAGCAAAGGGTTATGGATACGTTTGCCATGCATGGGGTGCCAGCCCATCAGCTTCAGTTGGATGGTGGTGTGGCGCATGCCCAACTCTTAGCGGGTTATGGGGATATGGATATTGCGTTGGATCCTTTTCCCTATTCCGGTGGGTTGACCACGATAGAAGCCTTATGGATGGGGGTTCCTGTGGTGGCACTGCATGGTGACCGTTTGGCGGGGCGGCATAGTGTGGGCCATTTAAGCATTGCAGGGCTGGAGCATTGGGCGGTGACCAGTCACCAAGCGTATGTGGATCATGCGGTGGCCATGGCCAGTGATCTTCCCGCCTTGGCGCAACTCCGACAAGGGATGCGGGCACGTATGGAAGCTTCCCCTCTAGCAGATGGTGCGGGATATGCAAAGGCTGTTGAGGGGGTCTATCGGGACTTATGGCAACAGTGGTGTCATCGGTCAAAAAAATAGATCATGATCCTTGAGTATCCATGCCATGCGATGACCTGGGCTCAAACATCATGTAGTTTGTTTTTATCGGGGCCATGTTTTTATTAGGCCGCTCAGTTTCCATGTTTATCTATGCCAACTGCAGACAGGTTTTGCCATGAAAGTGATCGTCATTGTTCCTGCTTATAATGAAGAGGAGATGATTGCGCGTACCGTGACGGCGCTCAAAGCTCAGGTGCCGGTGTACGAAGCTGCCGACATGACCTTGCAAATCTATGTGGTGGATGATGGCTCAACCGATAAGACCCGACAGGAAGCTGAACAGGCTGGTGCTGATCGGGTGGTTCGTCATCGGGTTAACCAAGGTTTGGGTGCTGCCGTACGAAGTGGCATAACCGCTGCTCATGGTGATAAAGCCGATATCACGGTTAAGTTTGATGCAGATTTACAGCATGATCCTGCCGATATTATGACCTTGATTCAGCCAATTATTGAGGATACATCCGATGTGGTTTATGGCAACCGCTTTGAGCGAATTAGCTATAAAATGCCGTTTGTGCGTCGGATTGGAAATAAGGTATTTACCGGTTTAATGCGTTGGTTGACCAAATGGCCCTTAAAAGATAGCCAGCCGGGTATTTTTGCCGTAAGCCGTGTGTATACCCGTCAGTTTTATCTACCGGGGGATTATAACTATACCCAGCAGATTCTTGTGGATGCCTACCGTAAAGGTATGCGGTTTGAGCATGTCTCTGTCGCGTTTCGCAAGCGGGTGACGGGAAAATCGTTTATCTCTCTACGCTACCCCTTCAAGGTGTTGCCACAGATTTTTTTGGTGTTGGTCTCCGTACGTCCACTTAAGATCTTTGCCCCCATCGGGCTGGGTTGTTTTGCACTGGGTACCCTGATCGCATGTTTTGAAATGGGTCAGTGGTTGTTTGGCCTGTACCCTAAGCCTGTTCAGCATGTCAATTTGGTGCTGGCTTTAAGTATGTTTGGGTTGCAGACGCTGTTTTTTGGCATATTGGCGCATCTCATTGTGGATTTTAAAGGGCGTAATTAATCGAGCTGTACGGAGCACATGTCGTTGAGAGGGCGATCTGTGTGAACAGATAGGGGGTTAGATCATGCAAAAGACGAAGAAGGGGTCTAGGGACCCGACGGTACCCACCGTCTCTTTTGTGATGTCTGTGCGTGATGGCGAGCTGTTTTTAAGAGAAGCGGTTGAGAGTATTCTGACCCAAAGTTTTGGGGATTTTGAGTGCATTATTGTGGACAGTGCCTCGACAGATAGTACCCCGCATATTCTTAAAGAGCTGGCCGGTCAGGATGCACGGATTGTTTTACAGCATCTCTCAGATCCATCCACAACCCAGGCCCAGGCCTTAAACCATGGCTTACAACAAGCCCGTGGTCACTGGATTGCCCGTATGGATGCGGATGATTGTTGTCATCCTCAGCGTTTGGCCAAACAGCTGGCTTATCTCAGTGAGCACCCCAAGGTTGGCCTGCTTGGGTGTGGTAGCCGTGTGGTGGATCGTAGTGGTGTCTTGCAACAGGAGTTGATCCCCCCTGTGCAGGATTTAGCCATTCGTTGGGTTTGGCTCTGCCATAACCCGTTTTACCACGCCTCTGTGATTTTTCGTCGTCTTCTTCCCAATGGTAAACCGGTTCGCTATAACCCCACCTATCGTTTTCACAGCGATTATCAGTTGTGGGGCGAGATGATGCAGGTGATGGAAGTAGCCAACTTGGATGCACTGTTGATGGATCAGCGTGATCATAGTGATAATAGTAGCTTGCGACAGCATGGTGAAAGTAGGGATGCCGCACGACAGCAGGTGAAGGCCAATTTGGAAGCCCTGATGCCTGATCAGCTGTGGAGTGAGATCAGCGTAAAAAAGCTACGGAATATGGTGCGGTACCCCCCTTATTTAAAGGATTATCGTACCATGCGAGAAGCCATGGAGGTTTTACATGTGTGGCATCGCTTTGCCAAACGGCATAAAAAACATCCCAAACGGCAGCATAAGATCGTCGTAAAAGAGCTTATTATACTGTTCATGTCAGCCATACCTATGGCGCATATGTTTCAAGCGTGGCGTAGTGGCTTGCTTAAAGAGCTCTGGCGTATGGACCGGGGGGTGGTTGTCTCTCATCTTAAATCCCGGTTTTTAGCCATCAGTAGTAGTGCTGGCTAAAAAGAAAGGGGGGTTTAAGCCTGTCGGTCTGATCAGGATCATTTAGACCGTTGGCGTAAGGCCTCTTTATATCCACAGCATATACCATGCTGTTGTTCTCAGGGCTTATCCCCAGCCTGACAGGGCTGTATGAGGCTCTGGGTGAATACAGAAATCCCGCTCTCCCTCTTGGCCTGATCTCTCATTTTTCTTAAGGGTAAACATTGGATAGCTGTCTAACAGGGGGATGGTGTGATCCATACCATCGGTTGGATGGCGGATGTTACAAGAGGGTTGGATGAGTGATCGGCTAGGCGTGATGGTGCATCCAGCGTCCCAGTAGAGCCAGAAGCCACAGTTTTTGTTCACGAAGGGTGTCATCAGGTGGCAGAAAACGCCGCCAATCTGCCCGTAGGATGGAGGATTGGATGAGGGGGCTCTCATCCACCCAACCCATCAAAATTCCTTCCATCCCAGGTGGCCAGCCCGTGCGTAGACTAAACCCCTGTTTTCTCTGGTGGAGGACTTGGGCAGGTACATGGGGCGCAACATAGTCACGGATCAGAGGTTTATTGCCGTGTGCTTCCCTGGCATCTTCAGGCCGGCTCAACGCCCACTCAACCAAACGACGGTCCAGATAAGGGACCCGCACCTCTAATGCATGGGCCATGCTGGCTCGATCCACCTTGGCACAAATATGGTTGCTGCAGAAGGTCATAAGATCTACCCGTTGTAACGCTCGAACCAGAGGTAATCCTGGTGTAAACCAGCGTTCAAGGGGGGCTAAAAAGGCATCTTCACTGTAGGGTATGTCCGCGGGCTTTAGCAGGGCCTCAATCTCTTCTGGTAAAAACCGGTGGCTGGTTCGCCATGCATGACGATGCAGGGGGGATCGACAGGCAAAGGCCATACGTGCCCGTGCGCGCAGTGCTTCCGGCATCGGGGCGTGGCGTAAAAGGGGGCGGGCCAGCTTATGTTTTAAGGTGGCCAGACGGGGAAGCTCCGTAGGGATATCCCGGTACCAGTTGTATCCCGCAAAAAGCTCATCCCCCCCATCTCCTGAGAGAACCACTTTGTAATCTTTGGCCACCGCCCCGCAGATATTCAGCATGGTGAGATAGGAGCCAAACAGGTGCGGTTCATCCTGGGTTGGCAAGGCTGCATCAATCTGGTCAGCAAGTCCCTGGGCCTGCATGACAACCCTTTGGAAGGGGTGGTTCAACTGTTCAGCGGTTGCCTGGGCAACCAGGGATTCATCCCGTGGGTGGTTGGGAAAGCCCAAGGAGAACGCTTTGAGCTGATGCCCCAGTTTTTTAACCCCTACAGCAACCGAAGTAGAGTCTAATCCACCACTTAAAAACAGACTTAAGGGTACATCACTAAGCAGATGTTCGTGTAAAATGGCTTCATACCGCTCAGGCCACTGGCGGTCATCACATTCAGGGTTGCTCTGCGTGGGGGGGGTCCAGTAGGGGTGTACCTGTACCTCTTGCCCAGCCTGCCAGGTTAAAGCGTGACCGGGGGAGAGCTTGTGTACCCCTTTCCAGATGGCATAGGGGTCAGGGATATATCCATAAGCCAGCACGTGAGCCAGGGCATCTCGATCATAGCCCTGTTTGGCCACACCGTTGAGCCCCACCATGGCGGAGGCTTCAGATGCCAAAACCACCCCCCCTGTTGATGTTTGGGTGTAGAACAGAGGCTTAATGCCGAGACGGTCACGGGCGGCAATTAAGCGCTGTTTATGGGCGTCCCAAAGCATAAAGGCAAACATGCCTTCAAGATGGTCTAGAAAGGCCATGCCCCACTGTTGGTAGGCATGCAAAATGGCTTCGTTGTCGCTGTGTGAGTGAAACTTATGCCCCAGATCTTCCAACTGCTTTTGTAGTGCAGGCGCGTTGTATATCTCACCATTACCAACCAGGTGCAGTGCCCCTTGCTGGTGGTGGAGTGGCTGGTTACCCGCCGCGCTGGTATCCACAATGGCCAAACGTCGATGCCCCAGCCAGACCGGGGTAGGGTGCTGTTGTTGCCAGGTGCCACCATGGTCAGGGCCGCGGTGGGTTAATCTGTTCAACGCCGCTTCCCGTGCACCTTGAGGGCTTCTTTGACCAAACTCCGCGACAATACCACACATCAGTTTAGCTCAGGGGAAGGGGCCATGGCATGAATGGCACTACCCACAACTTCTGGATGAAACCCACTGAGTTCCATATGTGTTATGGGTTGCCAGTTTTGATCAAAAGCGATCAGTAGTGCGGGGTCTTGCGTATGTCGTAAGCGGGTGAAGCCGGTTAGAAAATGCTCACCTGTCCAGTGTAGAGCCCGGACAAAATAGGGGCTGGGCTCGACCTTTTGACGGTGGATCTCGCCATCCGCTTCTATCCATGCAATGCCATTGCGTCGAGATTCTGTCACGTAGAGACGGTCATCCACAAACAGTGTGTCATGGGTGCCGTCAAAGCTACCAGGTTGGGCCATAAAGCGTGTCTGGGATGTGGTCGGATCTACTTCAATGACTGCACCAGGGTTGTTGGTGTTATACCAATTACTGGTGGTCACGTAGAGTTTACCCTGATGGTAGGTCACATCATTGAGGTGGTGATGGTAGCTGGCGCTACGGCTTTTATGCTGGTGCCGATGTTCGCCGGGCAGTAACGCTTGGGGTGTTTTATTGTTTAAATGATAGAGAAAACGTGCTTTCCAGCCTTGGTTCCAAGCTGGTGGAATACGTAAATGGGGGTGGCTCCCCAAAATGGCAGCATCCGGGCCCCATTGCCAGACTGGTTTTAAGCTCTTTAGATCAAACCCTAAGACCATTTCTGTGGCAGCAGCAGCCACCCACAGTGTTTGGCCATCGGTGGTTATGCCGTGTAGGTCGGCCATTTGGGGCGTGGAGAAGCTGTTGACGATCTGAAAGGTGTGATAATCCACCTCAACAATATAGTTCCACATGGCTATAAAAAGCCGGTTACCCCAGTGGCAGACACCACCGATTAAGGGGGCCATGAACGCTTCATCACAACGGTAGCTGGCTGCGGGTAGGCGCAGTTGCCGCAACACACGCTGTTGTGCCCAGTCTACCTCGGCCAAGACCGCGTAGGAGGCGGTGGATTGGTGGTACATAACCGGTTTAATGGTAAGAAGCAGTTTCATGCATATCCGCTTATTCAGGGGCGTTAATTAGAGGGCTATTGTCCTGGGTCCAATCCAAAAAGTCCATAGGTGCTCTCTGTGTTTGCCTTGGGCTTAACCCAGCAGAAAAAGAAGCTGTTTTATCATCAACAGTGTGCCAAAAGCCAGTACGATACCCCATCCCACCATGGCTGCCATAACTTGGGGGGCAAATCCAGCTGCCATGGCCAAGGCACCCGCTGTAATCATGGAGGGCATGCCTGCTTCCAGTACCGTCACTTCAGCCGCAACCCCTTGCCACCCCATGACTAGACAGATGGCCAAGGCAACCAGGGGGGTGACCACAAGTTTTAGCAGTAAGCCGATTCCCAGCTCTAAGCTCTCTCCAGGTGGTGGTCGGAGCTTGAAAGAGAGCCCCACGGCAACCATCACAACAGGTACCAGGGTCTCAGCCAACTTTTGAAGATAGAACTCCAAAAAGGGTGGGTTATAGGTAAACCGCAGAATAAGGGCACCGATCAGGGACAAAAAGGGCGGAAAAGTCAGTATTTTACGGACAGTGGGCTTAAAGCCGGGCATGCCATCGCCGTGGTAGGCGGCTAGGATGACGGCCCCGTAAGTTGCCAAAGCCAAAAACGTCCCGGTTTGATCATAGAGGATGGCGTAGGGTACACCATGACCACCATAGAGCGCCTCAATCAGAGGCACCCCGACAAAGGAGGTGTTCCCTAGGGGAACAACCATGAGCATGCCCCCGGTCAGAGGACGGCTCCAATGTAAAAGTTTGGCAACCATCAAAACCAGCCCAGCTGTGATGATCAACAGCAGCCATGGCATGAGGAGAGGGGCCAGTAGTTCAGTGGAAAAAGGCAGTTTGGGAACCTGCCAGAGCACCAGAGCTGGTAGGGAGATATGGATCACATACTGATTAAGTATGGCCGCAGCCTGGGGGGCGGGAAAAGCCTGTAGCCGCTGAAAGCTATAACCCGCCATGACCAGCAGAAAAACAAGGATCAAATTTTCCATGGCAGATCAATAAACCTAGCGATTTTGCCATTGCTGTTGTAGCAGCAGGGCGTCGATGTAAAACTTGGCTGCCCAATTGAGAAGCTCATAGCGGCCATAGCCACCATCAAAGGGGTAAGAGCCTTTGATCCCACCCAAAATACCAGGGTTGTTGCTGTGCAAGTTTTGGGTGCGTTTGACAAAAGTAATCAGCCGTGCAGCGGCGTCGGCATAATCAGCACGGTCAAGTTTACTGGCCAGGAGCAGCAGCTGTGCTGCCAGTTGTGATGAACCGGTCAAACAGGCCCAGTCCACCGTGCCTTGCCAGTTGCCATCAATACGTCCCGGGATAAAGCCTTGATCATCTATGGTTGTCAGCAGAGCATCCGCAGCGAGCTGTGCCCGTTTTAGATAGGGGGTGTGATCCAGGGCCAGTGCTGCGCCTAAGATACCCTCAATGGCGTAGCTAATGGTATGCAGTAAAGGTGCGCCGGGGTCAGAGAGGCAGTTGCTGCGGAACCAGCCATTTTCATTTTGCTGGGCAATGGCCGAGTCGACGTTGCGTTTGCCCGCTTCAATATACGCGGCGTTGTTGGCTGTCTGTCCCAGTAAGATCAAAGACCAACCAACACGGACGTTATAGGTGGTGGTTTTTGCATCGGCAAATTGAGAGTTGCCTGTGCGCCAATGCCCTTCGGTCTCTTGGACGGAGATCAGGTAATCCGCTGCACGACATGCGGCATCGAGATAACGCTTTTCACCACTCTCCCGGTAGGCACGTTCCCAACCCAAAATGACCTGCCCTGTATTAAACACCGCGGGTGAAGGGGGGCGGTCTACTGTTCCACCCATGACGGCACCATTGGGCATCTGGACGGCAATCTCCCAATCGGCCATTTCCAGTGCACGATGCGTGAACTCAGGGTTATCCAACCGCTGAGCGGCATCCATCAATGTCGGGATGATGTAGCCTGTTGTCTCGGGGTAGGCCGGTTGCCAGCCTTTGGCATCAAAATGAAAATTCCAAGCGGCTGCATAGCCCCTAGCAACCCCTTGGCGCCCTGTGGTGTCATGGGCACGACAAATCCAATCGATGGCGGCTTTAAGGTGAACAGCGTCAGTCATCACTTGACGTTGGCTTAAATCGCCATCGTTTTTAATCTCTTGCCGGGCTTCCCCATCAAAGAGAGGGCTGGTTCGGTAGTGGTGGTAAAGGGTTTTTTTAACTTTACCCAACAGTGACACAGACTCAGCCATGGCGGGTGCCTCTCAGCACAAATTTTTCCCAGCTCCAGCGGAAGAAAGGTAGGTGGCCTAATAGACGTTCCAGGAGAAAACAGAAACGGTAGAACCCTTTTAAAAAGCCCGGAGCATGGTTGCGTAACACAGCATCCACAAAAAAAGGCTGCATAAAATATTTCTGAAAACCAAAGCCAACGCCACGGCCTTCAAAGGCGTTCATGTCTGCTTGCTGCATCCATTCCTTTACTTGGAACCAGTTGTTATACCGATCATAATTAATGCCCCAGTCTTGGAAGGGGGACATGGAGCGGAATATGGCCCGGAACGGTGCATTTAAAATAGGTCCCCAGCGTTTGGACATGCGGATATTTTTATAGAGGGTCTTGGGGTTCCAGCTGTTATAGAGCTCCAAAACCAGATCGCCACCGGGCTTGGTGACCCGGCTCATTTCATGAACCGCACTCTGCTGTTCCACAAGATGCTGCAGGACACGGCAGCTAAAGACACTGTCAAACAGGCCATCTTTAAAAGGAATGTGCTCTAACTCACAGCAGACATGGAAGTTACCCCGTCCTGCTTTTTTGACGATGCGTAAAAGGTTTAACGAAGCATCAATACCCACCGCATCGGTTTCTTCAGAAAAGCGGGCCAGCATGCGACCATTTCCACAGCCTGCATCGAGAATACGCCCTTGTTTCTCTGGACGTAAAAGCTGCTCCATGCCGTAAATCTCTGACTCATGGTTGTAAATGCCAAAGAGATCGCCATCGCCCTCGACTTTACGGTTGTAGAGGTCTGATTTTTCTTCGCTGTCCCAATAGCGCTGAAACCGCGCCTCAAAAGTGGCTTCAACATCCCCAGGAAGTAGCACGGGAATGCCATCCACTATGGGATAACGATGGTTGCAGGAGGGGCAGAAAAGTCGTGGGACCTCGGGCTGATAGCTGAGTTCGCCTCGGCAATCTGGACAGCAGAGCATGGCCAGCCGTTCAGGTGACAGGGGTGCGGAATCTGCGGTCGAGGTCATACGGTGCTCCGGGTCATCATGTTTTAGTTTGGAAGCGGTCGGTTCCAACGCTTCTATCTAATATCATAGCTGGAAGAGTCTGTCAGGGCATGGGGTATGAAAATAGCCTTTGCCTGAGTCTAAGGCCTTAATGCGTAAAACGTGCC
Organism: Magnetococcus sp. PR-3; assembly: GCF_036689865.1. Taxonomy (NCBI): domain Bacteria; kingdom Pseudomonadati; phylum Pseudomonadota; class Magnetococcia; order Magnetococcales; family Magnetococcaceae; genus Magnetococcus; species Magnetococcus organivorans. Next base: position 42,051 of record NZ_JBAHUQ010000028.1, on the reverse strand, counting down.
ACAGAAGTCGTGGTCTTCACGTGGGGGATCAGGCACAATAGGTGTTTTTGTATGGAATGTTTGGTAACCCTTTGCTGAAACATCTGTTTAACGTCGCTGGAGACGGTATTTAAGTTGATGCGCATTCTAACCTTCAGCACACTGTTTCCCAACCCTGAGATGCCCCATCACGGTATCTTTGTCGGGCGGCGCTTGGCACAGTTGCACAACCATGCTGGGTCCAAGTTGCACAGTCGTGTTGTCGCACCTGTCCCCTGGTTTCCTTCGACCCACCCCCGTTTTGGTCACTATGCACGTTGGGCTTCTGTGGTTGCACAGAGCCAGTGGCATGGTATTGATGTCACCCACCCCCGTTATCCTTTAATCCCCAAAGTAGGGATGAGCATAACCCCCTGGCTGATGGCCAAAGCCTTGTATGGGCAAATAGCCCGACTGCATCAACAGTGGCCATTTCAGTTGATTGATGCCCACTATATGTACCCGGATGGTGTGGCCGCAGCCTTGCTTGGACAGTGGCTAAATATACCGGTTGTCATTACCAGCCGTGGTACCGACCTAAATTTAATTCCCCGTTATACGGTACCCCGTCGTTGGATCCAGTGGGCGGCAGATCAGGCTGCTGGGTTAATTACGGTCTGTGATGCGCTGAAAACCCCTTTGCTTGAGCTGGGTGTGGCCCCTGAACGGGTAACGGTTCTGCGTAATGGTGTGGACCTGGATTTTTTTAAGCCCCCTCAAGCCCGACAAGAACTTCGTCAAAAACTAGACATGCAGCAGCCTACTGTGCTCTCTGTTGGGCACCTTATTGCCCGTAAGGGTCATGAGCTTGCCATTGAAGCGTTGGTTGACCTGCCTGAATTGCAGTTGATCATCTGTGGTGAAGGGCCTATGGAGGGGGTGTTGCGCACGACTGCGCAAACATTGGGCGTTGCCCAGCGGGTGCGGTTTGTGGGGGCTTTGGATCAAACCCAGTTGCGGGCCTATTATGGGGCGGCAGATGCCTTGATTCTTGCCTCCAGCAGGGAAGGGTGGGCCAATGTTCTTTTAGAGGCTATGGCGTGTGGTACACCCGTCGTTGCCAGTGCCGTCTGGGGGACGCCAGAGGTGGTATCGTGTCCTGCCGCTGGCCAGCTGTTCTCGCCGCGCACGGCCCAAGCGTTGGTCACATCACTCCAGGCGCTTTTGCACCAGCTCCCTCGCCGAGAAGAGACCCGAAGCTATGCCGAGGGCTTTAGCTGGCAAACCACCAGTACTGGTCAGTTAAATCTGTTTGAAGCCATTCTCGCATCCAAGCACAGAGGGTAGCCATGCGTGTTTTACACATTTTGGACCATGGTCTTCCTTTGCATAGTGGCTACACTTTTCGTACCCGTGCGCTGATCCGTGCTCAAAAAGAGATGGGTTGGCAACCCTGGTTGCTGACCGGGCCCAAGCAAGGGCCTGTTTCGGCGCTGGAAGAGTCCTTTGAAGATCTTCATTTTTTTCGGACACCCCCCTCTCAAGGGTGGTGGCAATCGATTGGCCCCCTACATCAGCTTGCTGTTATCCAAGATCTGAAACAGCGTTTACGTCTTCTTATTCCCCAACTAAAACCACAGTTGTTACATGCCCATAGTCCGGCACTCAATGGCATGGCTGCTGTGTGGGCATCTCGATATTTTAAGATCCCTTTGGTCTATGAAGTCAGAGCCTTTTGGGAAGATGCCGCTGTAAGCCATGGCCAGACCCATGCAGGATCGGTGCGCTATCGGTTAAGTCGTCTGCTGGAGAGCCACGTCCTTAAACAGGCCCATGCGGTGACCACCATTTGTGATGGGTTAAAAACCGATATGGTGGCACGAGGGATTGTTGAGGATAAAATAACCTTAATTCCCAATGCCGTGGATATCGAACGGTTTGCCCCACTACCGGATCAGGGCGATGTAGCTTTACGTGAAAAGCTTGGGTTTAAGGCTGGGCCCATACTGGGTTTTATCGGCTCGTTTTATGCGTACGAGGGGCTCTCATTACTGGTTGAAGCGGTCGCTCAACTGCGGGAACAAGAGGTTGCATGTAACCTGCTGCTGGTGGGGGGCGGGCCTGAAGCCTCTGCGCTAAAAGCATTGATCACCCAACTGGGATGTGGGGATAGGGTGCGAATGACCGGGCGGGTGGACCAAACAGAGGTTGCAGACTACTACGCACTGTGTGATTGGATGGTGTACCCTAGGCTTTCCCAGCGTATTACAGAAACTGTTACACCTCTAAAACCGTTAGAATCCATGGCGCTGGGGCGTCCGGTATTGGTTTCTGATGTGGGCGGGCATCGAGAACTGGTTAAAGAGGGGGTTACGGGCTTAATGTTCTGTGCTGGGCATAAGCAAGCGTTGGTTGAGTGTTTACGCACCTTGCCCCCCCATGAGACCCGACAGGCGATAATCCAAGCTGGGCGTCGCTTTGTGACCGAGCAGCGGACCTGGCAACAGAGTGCCCAGCAGTATGAAATACCCTACCGTAAGCTTGTTCCACCGGTTGGATAACACCCTTTTTACCTGTTGTTCCCCGAGAAAAAAAGCGAGAATACGCCTACCATCTGCCAGGGGGTACGTGTGAGGTTGTGGCGTCTTCTCATGGTTTTTTACGCTCAATTCTGAACCTGTTTGTGCTGTTGAGGTTTTTCCAGGCCCATGCGTGATCTTATTCTAACGCTGTTCATCTTTGGCTCTTTGCCCTATGCCTTTGTCCGCCCTAAATACGGATTAATGCTATGGGCTATGATGAGCTATATGAACCCCCACCGGTTGACCTGGAGCTACGCATACGATTTTCGTTTTAACTTTTTTGTGGCGCTAATCACGCTGGCTGGTGTGATTTTTAACAAAGAGGTGAAATATCGTATTCCCATTAACGGCGTCACCATATTCTGGATTCTGTTCTGTCTTTGGACGGTCGTAACATCCTATACCTCATTTAATCCTGGCCGCGCTTTTGGTGAATTTGACCGGTTTTTTAAAATTCAGTTAATGGTGCTGATCACGTTTTTTCTGATCATGGATCGGAAATGGCTCGACTATCTGGTTTGGGTCATCGTGATCTCCATTGGTGTGTGGGTGGTTAAAGGGGGAATGTTTACCATTCTGTCTGGGGGCCAATACCGCGTTTATGGTCCGGCGCAGAGCTTTATTGGTGACAATAATGCCTTTGCTCTGGCCGTGATTATGACCTTGCCACTGCTTTTCTATTTAAAGAGTTTTGCCAGACGCCTTTGGGAGCGTCAGGTGGCTCTGGCCCTGTTTATTCTTTCGGTTATTACGGTGGTCGGTAGTTATTCCCGTGGGGGTATGTTGGGTTTGACTGTTGTGATCACGCTGTTGATGGGGCGTACACGTCGAGGTATGCTTAGTATCCTTGTATTGGTTGTTTTTGCAGGGTTTTTCTATACTGCTATGCCGGGGAAGTGGCAAGAGCGTATGGATGACTTTTTTGAAATTAGTACCCTATACGATATGCGTAACGACTTCTCCATGATGGGGCGTTTGAACTCATGGGTTATGGCTTGGGAGTTGGCAAAGGATAGGCCCATTGTTGGGGGTGGTTTTAATACGTTTACGACCGATCGCTTTAAACAGTACGCACCTGTACCGTTTGAAAGGCATGATGCACATAGTATTTTCTTTGAGGTGTTGGCGGAACAGGGCTTTTTTGGCTTAACCCTCTTTTTGTTCATGCATGCTTTTTCTATTCGAATGTCATTAAAGACGAGACGTTTGTGCCGGCGCCGAGAAGAGCTGCAGTGGGCCGTGATGCTTAGTAGTATGTTGCTGATTTCTATGGTTGGTTATTATATGGCGGGCCTGTTTTTAGGGTTGGCTTATTTTGATTTACCGTACCACCTGCTCTCTATGATGGTTATTTTGCACCAGATTGTGAAAAAAACGATCATGAAAGAGGAGGCCAAAAAAGAGGCTGAAAGTGCGGTTCGTTCATCCATAGCATCTATGGAATTTAATAAGCCAAACTACTCCATTTTTAGCCGTAGCTAACAACCGTTCGTGTATGGATGGGTGAATTCCATACACTCTGTGCATGCGAGTCATTGGAAAAAGGGGGGGGCAATGGCACAATGGGCTGTTGTCTCCAAGCTTTTTGTCGCTATGATCTATCTTGGTCAATGGTAGACCTGAATGTTGGTGCCTAGCTTTCTATACTATTACAGCCTCATGGGTAGCTGACCTTGCGGTTATAAAACAAGATGATAATCGGGCCCTTGGTTAAGAGGGGCTTGGGCCATGGATAGCCATTCATGATACGTATCTTTAGACATTACATCTCAAGGTGGTCTCTCCTGCTGGTGCTGTTTGAGGCAGTTGCCTTTTTGGCATCCGTCTACTTGGGTGTGGAGTTGCGTTTTTTGGGGGCGGTGGAGTTTGATGAAGTCCACCGGCAGGAGCTGCTGCCTAGGGCGCTCTTTTTTGCCGTGGTCATGTTAATCAGTATGACCGCCACGGGGCGTTATCAGCGCTTAATGCGGTTAGGTATGACCGAAGAGGCATTAAGTATTGGTTTAAGCTTTATCATCGGTCTGGTGGCCACCACCATGCTCTTTTATGCCTTGCCTGATCTGTTTATTGGGCGAGGGGTTTTTGTCTATGCCTGGGTTATAGCCCTGCTGTTGGTCTTGCTCATTCGTGTTGCTTTTTATCGCTTTATCATTGAACCCAGTGCTTTGCAACGCCGGATCTTGATCTATGGTACCGGTAAGCAAGCTAAGATGGTCGAGCGTATGATCCACCAAGATCCAGGTGATCGGGTGATTGTGGGCTTTTGGGGGAAGGAAGCCACCGCGGTTTCTGTCAACTCTTCGCGGTTGATTGAACCCACAGAATGCTTGTTAGATTGGTGCCAGAAAAACCAGATTTCCGAGGTGGTTGTCGCCTCTGATCTTGCCGTATCCATGGAGGAGATGCACCAGTTGCTGGACTGTAAAAGCAACCGCATTCTGGTGTTGGATTTGCCGCAGTTTTTTGAGCGGGAAGAGCGCTTGATCCTTATGGAAGCCTTGGGTACGGAGTGGTGGATTAGTCATTCAGATGGTATTACCTCCAATTTGGTCCAGGAGGTCTTGAAAAAGAGTTTTGATATTCTGATCAGTCTGCTTTTGCTGTCGACCCTTTGGCCGATTATGCTGTTAACCGCGTTAATGGTCTTTTTGGAGGGGCGCGGTCGTGATTCGGTCTTCTACAAGCAGGCTCGGGTGGGATATGGCGGAAAAATCTTCCATGTGATCAAGTTTCGCAGCATGCGCTCGGATGCTGAAAAAGATGGCCCCGTCTGGGCACAAAAAAATGATGACCGCGTAACACGGGTTGGTCGCTTTATACGGAACACCCGTATTGATGAGCTTCCTCAATTTCTTAATGTCTTACGTGGTGAAATGAGTCTGGTTGGTCCCCGTCCTGAACGGCCAGAGTTTGTCGAAGTATTGAAGCAAAAAATTCCTTACTACAGCGAACGGCACCGTGTAAAACCAGGGATCACGGGGTGGGCGCAGATCAAGTATGGGTACGGTGCCTCGGTGGAAGATGCTGCCGAGAAGTTGAAATACGACCTCTATTATATCAAAAACCACACCCTCTTTTTTGATCTGCTGGTTTTAATCCACTCCGTGGAGGTTGTGCTGTTTGGTAAAGGGGCTGAAGCACCCCGTACAGACCAGTCCTAAGGTCGCTTGGCCGGTTTAACAAGGGGCCTCTGTGCTACCAGCTGGTCACGCTTGTACCTGTACTTGGGTGGGGGGCACGGGTAATATGGCCCTGCTTTGTTCTATCCTTTATGAACTAGGCCTGTTTTTTGCAAAACTTAGTCCTGGTCCTATTTAAAGGCTCTCTGCGGTATCTATATAGACAGTAGGTCTGTCTTTATAGAAAGGGCGGTATCGGTTTTTCCAGGGTTGGAAGGATCGTGAAGTAAAGACCGGTTTTTTGTTGGGGATCTGCACCTTTACGGTTGATCAATACCGTATAAAGGGTGCTGGTTTGCCCTAGATTTTCAGTCGCTGTTCGGATGATTCATGCAAGAGTTCAGCCTGCGCAATATTCAGTATCAGGTGTTTGTCCAACTGCACGGTATGTGGCGGTATCGCTGGCATATTGTGTTGGTCTCATGGACGGTATGCATCCTGGGCTGGAGTGGTGTTTATATGATGGAGGACCAGTATAAGGCCTTCACCAAAGTAGCCATTGAAAACCCCCAGGGAGACTTGAAAGAGTATCTCAGTGGTGTGGCCAAAATGCGCTTTGACGTCACCTCTGAGGCGCAAGGTATTATCCATAATCTGCGAAATCTGAAAAACCGGGAACGGGTGGTCTTAAGCACCAAGCTGCGTGAAGAGGTGTATGATGAAAAAAGCCTCGAAGAGACCATCGCCAAATTAGGGCAACAACTGACCATTACCTCGCGCAGAGGTTCAACCCGTTCAGTCTATACACTGACCCATCACCACTCTAATCCTGCAGTGACCAAACAGGTGATTGATGGCTTTCTGGCAATTTTGATGGAGCACTCCATCGAAGGGGTTAAGAACCGTCGTCAGGAAAAAGCTCAGCGCTTTTTAAAAGAGCAAGTGAAGAAGTTTGAGGACAAATTTGCCCGGGCAGATCTCTCCTGGCAGGAGTTTAAACGCAGTAATCCTCTCATCCGCCCGGATGCTGGGCAAGGCTACTATAGCCGGTTGGCGGACTATAAACAGCGGGCTGAGGATGAGCGGTTAAAACTGAGTGCGCTTAGTAAGGAGCGGGTGGCGTTGGCCGAGCAGTTGGCCCAGCGGCAACGCATTACCAAGCCCATTATGCAAGCGCAACCAATGCCGCAGCATATTCCGTTGGATGAAGAGATTGATCGACGTCTTCAGCAGCTGGATGAACGTATTTTAGAGATGTTAGATACCCACTACATGGTCGGGGGGGAGAAACGCTATCTCTATGATGAAGGTCATCCTGAAATTCGTTCGTTGCGGAATCAAATTCTAGATCTTCAGCGGCGTAAGGAAGAGGCTCAAGCTCGTTTGAAGCATCTTAATGAAGCGCCCCAGATGATGGAGAGTAACGATCAAGACCCCATCTCTCAGCAGATCTTTGTGGATCTGCGTAAGGTTGAGGTTGATCTGGCCTCTGCCCAAGGTCGCTTGCAGGAGTATCAATCCCAACTTGCCCAGCTTCGACGTCAGGAAACAACCATTCCGGCCAAAGAGGCTGAGTTTCTTCGTCTCAAACAGAACCGTGATACTGCACTGACCAAATTAAATAGCATCCTCGCCACCCAAGGTGAGGCTGAATTTTCCGGTGATGTAGCGGAAGGTTTAAGTAAACGGGTTCGTATTAAAGTTCTGCAAGATCCGCGTTTGCCGTTTGAACCAGAGGGGCCCAACCGGCCACTATTTTTAATTGTGACGTTAGTTGCAGGCCTTGGGGCCGGGATCTCTATGTCGTTGTTTATGTCCATTATGCGGCCGGTGTATGATAGCCCATCCGCCCTCAAGCGAGAGCTTGGTCTGCCCGTATTGGGTACGGTCTCTATGGCGGATGAAACAGCGGTTGCAGGCTTAGGCTCAAGGGCGCTATTCCTGTTATTGATGTCCCTTTTATTGGTGGTCTTTGCGATCACTATGTATCTGTCCAGATAACCCTTTTTAGGTAGAGTCTCGCATGTCAGCTGAAGATCGAGTGCGCAAGAAGGTTGTACTGGACTTTGAGAAATTAAAGGCCAAAGGCATCTTAACCCCGGATATCGGTCGGAGTTTCCGAGCCGAAGAGTTTCGTGTGGTTAAACGTCCTTTGTTGCTAAATACCCAACAGGGTATCGACCCCCACACTGGCCGTAATAACAACATGATTATGGTCACCAGTGCTTTCCCTAAAGAGGGGAAGACCTTTACCGCCATTAATCTGGCCATGAGCTTGGCCGCAGAGATGGATAAAACGGTACTGTTGGTGGATGGCGATGTGGCCAAACCTTCGGTGAGTCGGATCTTGGGTTTTAAATCCAAAGAGGGGTTGATTGATCATCTGTTAGGTAACATTGATGATTATCATAAGATTCTGATCCGTACCAATGTTCCCAAACTTATGCTGTTACCCTCTGGGCGGCGTCATCACCACGCGACAGAGCTGTTGGCCAGTGAGAACATGCGTCTGTTACTGCTGGAGTTGGCCAAAGATCCCAACCGTATCATTGTGTTTGACTCCCCCCCGCTGTTGGTAACCACAGAAGCCCGCGAACTGGCCCGTAATATGGGACAGATTGTTATGGTGGTTGAAGCGGATAATACCCCGCGCTTTGCGGTTAAGGATGCTCTGAACTATTTGGATAATTTAGAGATCGTGGGGTTGGTGCTCAATAAGGCTCGAATGCGCAGTAGCAGCAGTTACGGCAGCTATGGTGGTTATGGCGGCTATGGTGGTTATGGCGGCTATGGTGGTTACGGTGGCTATGGTGGTTACGGTGGCTATGGTAGTGAGACCAAAAAGAAGAAAGGCTTCTTCCAACGACTGTTGGGGGGATAAGCCGTTCTCGGTCTGAGACCAGATTATTGGTGATGGATAAAGTGTCCAATTGAGGGGGTGACATGCAACAGGGTAAACCCATTCTCTGCGTGGTCGGGGCCCGCCCCAACTTTATGAAAATGGCCTCGGTTCTTCCGGCGTTGCAAGCAGAGCCGAACGCTTTGCCAACCATGTTGATCCATACAGGTCAGCACTATGATGCGGCCATGAAGCACGCCTTCTTTGACCAGCTTTCCATCCCTGAACCAGATGTCGATCTGGAGGTGGGCTCGGGTAGCCATGCGGTGCAAACCGCCCTGGTGATGCAGCGTTTTGAACAGGTCATTGATGAGCATGGGGCTGCTGCGATCTTGGTGGTGGGGGATGTTAACTCAACCATCGCGACCGCTTTGGTCGCCGTTAAAAAGAGTATTCCTGTTATCCATGTTGAAGCTGGTCTGCGCAGTAATGACCGCCGCATGCCTGAAGAGATTAACCGTATTCTCACCGACCAGATCTCTGACTTTCTGTTTACCACAGAGCGTGATGCTGAGGCCAACTTGACCCGTGAGGGGATTGATGCCGCCAAAGTCCACTTTGTGGGTAATGTCATGATTGATACGTTGCTGCGCTTACTGCCCCGCGCCGCAACGGCAGAGCATTTAAAACAGCGTTTTTCGTTGCCTGAAGGGGTCTCTTTAAACAAAGGGGACTACGGCTTGATTACGCTGCACCGGCCATCCAATGTGGATGATCCTGTGGTGTTAGAGCGTCTGTTGCGTACCCTCAAAGAGATCAGTGAACAGCTGCCGTTGCTTTTTCCGGTTCATCCCCGTACCCGTGGGCAAATGGAAGCGGCTGGCTTGCAAGAGCTGGTGGATCAAACCCCCCATATTGTGACACTTCCTCCGGTGGGTTATCTCGAGATGCTGGGCTTAATGTCCCGGGCACGGGTTGTACTGACGGACTCTGGTGGCATTCAGGAGGAGACCACCGCGTTGGGCATTCCCTGTATTACACTGCGGGAAAATACCGAACGTCCCATTACGGTCACCCATGGGACCAATACCATGGTGGGGCAGGATGCCGATAAAATATCGGAAGCTTTTAATCAGATCATGCAAAATGGCGGAAAAGCTGGGCGTATTCCCGAACTGTGGGATGGCCAGGCCGCAGGCCGTATTGCCGATCAATTAAAACAGTGGTACCGCACCCTTGGTTAGGGGTGAATGATGAATACCTTGACGCATGCTTTCAGTGTGGATGTTGAAGATTATTTCCAAGTTTGTGGCTTTGAAGCGTGGGTTAAAGCTTCACAATGGGATGACTTTGAACACCGTGTGGTGGCCAATACCGACCGAATTTTAGCCTTGCTGGATCACGCTGGTGTTAAAGGGACCTTCTTTACACTGGGTTGGGTGGCCGAGCGCTATCCGGCCTTGGTGCAGCGTATTGTTCAGCAGGGGCATGAGTTGGCCAGTCATGGTTACAGCCATATCCGTGTAGACCGGCAGGAACCTGAAACTTTTCGTCAGGACATTATCCGTACCAAGCATCTTCTGGAAGATGTTGGTGGGGTGCAGGTACGGGGTTACCGTGCCTCAACGTACTCGATCCATGCTCAAACACTCTGGGCACTTCCCCTGCTTAAACAGACCGGACACCGCTACAGCTCCAGCATATATCCTATTGCCCATGATCTTTATGGCATGCCCAAAGCCCCGCGTTTTGCCCACCATCCTCATGCGGATGGTGTGATCGAGATACCACCGGCGACGGTGACCTTGGGCGCTCGCCGGTTCCCCTGTGGTGGTGGTGGTTGGTTTCGGCTTTTGCCCTATGATCTTACCCGTTGGGCCTTGCAGCGGGTTGCGGAGCATGATGAGAAGCCGGTGGTCTTTTATTGCCACCCCTGGGAGGTGGATCCCGATCAACCACGGGTCTCAGGGCCTGGGTGGAAATCGCGCTTTCGGCACTATCTGAATTTACGTCGTACCGAAGGCCGCTTGCAGCAGCTATTGACCGACTTTCGTTGGGACCGGATGGATCGGGTTTTTGCTCAGGAGATAGCCCATGGCTAGTGGGGTAACTCTACACTGGTTGCGCCCAGATGAAGTAAAGGATGCCCAGCAGTGGGATGCTTATGTTGAGCAGGCCCCAGCGGGGACTTTTTTTCATTTAAGTGGCTGGCAGCAGTTGTTGGAAGATCTCTACGGACATAAGAGCTACTATCTTTATGCCCGGAGAGCAGGGTGTGTGGTGGGGGTTTTACCCCTGGCCCGGGTGCAGAGCCGCCTGTTTGATGATGCCCTAATCTCCACCCCTTTTTGTGTCTATGGGGGGGTGGTGGCTGAAGATCATGGGGTTGTGACAGCCTTATTGGATGCCGCACGTGATTTAACCGCTCGTCTGAATGTTGCACATTTGGAGCTGCGTAATACCACCCCGCTAGATACCCAGTGGGTACCCAAGCCGCTCTATGCCACCTTTAAAAAGGCCATAAGTGAGGATGCCCAGGCCAATCTGAAGGCCATTCCGCGCAAGCAGCGTGCTGAGGTTCGACGGGGTATTAAGTCTGGTTTGGTGAGCCGGGTGATGGAAGACCCGGACCCCTGCTATGAGCTGTATGCCGTGAGTCTGCGTAACTTGGGCACGCCGGTGTTTCCCCGTGGGCATTTTCATCATTTAAAAAAGATCTTTGCAGATCGGTGTGAAATGACGGTACTTGAGCACCAAGGGCGTGCGGTTAGTGGTGTCATGAGCTTCTATTTTAAGGATCAGGTACTGCCCTATTATGGGGGGGCGCTACCTGCTGCACGTAAGGTCGGTGCGTACCCCTATATGTACTATGATTTGATGAACCGAGCAGCTGCCCAGGGTCGCCGAGTGTTTGACTTTGGCCGGAGCAAAGTGGGTACAGGGGCGTATGCATTTAAACGGTTTTATGGCTTTGAAGCCACACCACTCTATTATGGGTACCATCTGTACCATAGTCGTGCATTACCGGACTTGAATCCTCTTAATCCAAAATATCAACGGTTTATAGCCTTATGGAAGCGCCTTCCTATCACTGTGGCCAACCGTTTGGGGCCTGTGTTGGCCCGAAGTTTGGGATGATGATGTATGGCTAACATACTTTTTTTAGTACACCGCATTCCTTATCCACCCAACAAAGGGGATAAGGTGCGAGCCTATCATCTGTTGCTGGAACTGGCGGCCCGCCACCATGTATCCATTGGTGCGTTTGTGGATGATCCCCATGACTGGCAATATGCCCAGGATCTGGCCGCGCAAATTCAGGGAGCCTGTCATTTGGTACCGCTGGATCCCAAGCGGGCCAAACCTGCCTCCCTGCGTGGTCTGTTACGGGGGGAGGCCTTAAGCATGCCCTATTACCGCAGTCGTCGCATGCGTGGCTGGGTTGAGTCCCTGTTTGCAGCGGGGCAGGTGGATGCAACGGTCTGTTACTCTTCGCCCATGGCACAATATGTTGCCCACCATGACCAGCCCATCATTATGGATTTTGTGGATGTAGACTCCGACAAATGGCGGCAATATGCCCAGGAAAAAACAGGGGTTATGCGCTGGCTATATCAACGGGAAGGGGAGCGCCTGGAGTGGGAGGAGAAGATCATTTCCGACCGGGTCGAGGCCTCCTATTTTGTGAACCAGAAAGAGGCCGAGCATTTTCGGGTCTTACACCCGGACCGTCATGGAAGCGTACACCACTATGATAATGGGGTGGATCTGCAAAAGTTTGATCCAGACCAGCCCTATGAAAACCCCTATACCGAGGGCGGCTCAGTACTGGTTTTTACCGGTATGATGGATTATTGGCCCAATATTCAAGCGATGGTGTGGTTTGCCCAGCGGGTTTTTCCAACTTTACGCCAGCGCCATCCAAATGTGCAGTTGGCCATCGTGGGTGCCAAACCCGCTGATGAGGTTGTAAAGTTGGCCGAACAACCAGGGGTTATGGTTACAGGGCGGGTGCCGGATGTGCGGCCCTATATAGCCCATGCGGCTTTTGCTGTGGCCCCCTTGCTTACCGCGCGGGGCACACAAAATAAGGTGTTGGAGGCGATGGCCATGGGCAAAGCGGTTTTGGCCACCCCCCAGGCGATGGATGGCTTAACCAGTTACCCTGAAACCACCCAATGGGTTGCCGATGGTGTTGAAGGGATGGTTGAACAGGCCCATACGCTGTTAAGCCAGCCTCAGCAAGCCGTTGTGAGTGGGGCGGCGGGTCGGCGTTGTGTGCAAGAACACTACAACTGGTCGGCCAATATCGCCCCGGTTATGGATAAGTTGGAAGCGTTGCTGTGAGCCGTCGCCATATCTGCCATCTTGTTCACCGATTTGATGTGGGGGGGTTGGAGTCGGTTTTGGTTGAGCTGATCCACCGCTTGCCTGTGGAGCGCTACCAGCATACGGTGGTCGCACTGACCGAGATTACAGATTTCTCCCAGCGTGTGAACGCTCAGGATGTGGCTTTTTATGCCCTGAATAAGCAGCCGGGTAAGGATTTGGGGGTTTGGTGGCGGCTTTATACCCTATTACGGCAGATTAAGCCCGATGTGGTGCACAGTTGTAATTTGGCAACCATTGAGGGGCAGTTACCCGCATGGCTGGCTGGGGTGCCCAGGCGTATCCATGCCGAGCATGGCCGGGACAGTTATGATCTTGAAGGTCGCAACCCCAAATACCGTTTATTAAGGCGGCTACTCAACCCGTTGATCCATCATTGGGTACCCGTGAGTAGGGATTTGGCCCGTTGGTTGGAGGGTCCACTCAAGATTTCTGCACACAAGGTTCGGCCCATTAGCAACGGGGTGGATCTGGATCGTTTTCATCCAGATCAGGCTGACCGTGCGCTGCTGGAGCGTTTGGGGGGGTGGAGTGGGGCGGATACCATTGCGCTTTGTGTGGGGCGTTTGTGGCCGGTAAAAGATCAAGCCAACTTGCTTAATGCGTTGAAAATTCTTAAAGATCAAGGTGTGTTAGGTGCATTCAAGCTGGCGCTGGTTGGGGATGGCCCTGAGCGACAGCGCTTGGAAAATCAAGTTAATCGGTTTCACTTAGAAACTGCGGTGCAGTTTTTGGGCACTCATGAAGATGTGGCACCCCTGGTGGCTGCAGCAGATCTGTTTGTTCTACCCTCGTTGGCTGAAGGAACGCCTTTGACCGTGTTAGAGGCCATGGCGTGTGGCGCGCCCATTGTGGCTTCCGCGGTCGGTGGGGTTCCAGATCTGGTGAAGGGTGACCAGTATGGTACGTTGGTGCCACCAGGGGATGCTCACGCTTTGGCCACAGCTTTGCAGGCTTATATCGAGCAACCGAGAGCCGCGTTGCGGCAAACACAAGGTGTGCTCTGTCGCCAGTGGGCTGAACAGCATTTTGGTTGGCCAAAAGCTGTGGATGCGTATGACCAACTTTTTGGCTAAACCTATGTAAACGCAAAGTGGGGAAGATTCCCATAGCGGCAGACGGCAAATCGGCGTAAAATATACTATTGCACGGCAAAGCCCTGTGTGGCTGGCGGTGTGTTGAAATAGAATTTGGCCTTAAGGGTTGGAGAGAGTTCCATGGCGGGTGAGGGTAAAGAAATATCTGAGAAGAGTCCTGATCAAGGGGCATCGACAACAGATACTCAGCAGGTGCCATCCGTAGAGGAGCAGCAGCGTCTGCGTCGGCGTAAGCTGATCAAAGGGTTGGCGTTGTGTGCACCTATGGTGATGACCCTGCGCCCTGGTGCGGCCCTGGCTGGGGGGAGTAATTACGCGGGCTGTTTTAAAGAGGGAACAGGTGTTCGCCAAAACTTTACCGGTTCGCCCTTTGGTGGCTACCGCTGTGTGCATGATACGGTGGACGATAGCGGGGTCAACGATAACACCTGGAACAGCTATATTGTCAAAGACCGTAGTGAGTTTGATAACTCTTCAGGTGGGCGTGATGTCCATTTAACCGACTCCGCATCCAGTGTGGATCAGACAGATGACTGTCTGGTTTTTGTGGATGGTACCGGTAGTGTGGATAATGTGGATGATAACGCGACCACAGGGTGGGGGAACGATGGTACCCACTGGTTGGTTAAAGGCTCCTGCTGGACCTCATTGGCGACCTGATCGCCATGTCTGATCTTCCCCTGGATCCTCTGCCGGTTACCCTGCAGGGATTTCCTGCCTGGGCTGAAAAACCGTGGTATCTCACGGTGGGTCAACCCCCTCAGTGGTGTGTGGTGGGTGAGAGCTATGTGCTCTATAACCCTCTCAATGGCTGTACGCACTTTCTTCACGAATCCGCTTATCACATTATCGAACAGTTGAGCAGGCAACCCATGGGGCTAACCCCGTTGATGGAGAGCCTTGGCTTGCAAGAGGAAGAAGCCTCAGAAACCCGCGATGGGCTTATCCGTCTGTTATGGGAACTTGATACCCTGGGCATTATCGCCCCGATGCAGCCATGAGGCTGGGTGATGTGAGTCAGCCGGTGCTGACCCAAAAATTACGGGGTGAAGGGTTGCGCTGGCGTTTAGGCCCGGCCCTATATCATTTGTACAGCGATGTCCCGCAGATTGCCGCGTGGTTGCAGAGGGTCTATCCCCACGCCCCTATCCATGAAGTGGGTGAAGGGGTGACGGCTTGCCATGGTGCCTTAAGACGCGAGCCGGGTTTGCGTCGTTGGTTGCGTCCTCAGGTTCGTCTTTGGGTGGATGGTCCGACCCCTTTTCTTCCCTTCCCCTTGGATCATGCGGAACCTCATCTTGAGTGGGGGTTGAATTTTCTTTTTACCACCCGCTTTGTGCATAAATTGTTGCTACATGCCGGTGTTCTGGAGCGCAACGGCTTTGCACTGGTCCTGCCCGGTTTTCCAGGCTTTGGCAAAAGTACCCTCACAGCCGCTTTAAGCCAGCGTGGCTGGCGACTTTTTTCCGATGAATTTGGGGTGTTTGAGCCAAACAGTGCCTTGGCTAAGCCAATGCCCAAAGCTATCGCCTTAAAAAATGACTCCATTGATGTGATCCGTCATTTTGCACCAGATGCCGCTTTGGGCCCGCTATTTCCTAATACCCGAAAAGGTACCGTGGCCCACCTTAAACCTTCCCATGAAGCCATTGACCGTATGGATGAAGGGGCGCAGGCTCGCTGGATTATCTTTCCCCGTTATCAAAAAGGGGCCGCTCTAAAGCTCTATCCGTTGTCGCCGGAGCAGGTGTTTCCCCGCTTGGCTGGAGGGGCGTTTAATTATGAAACGCTAGGAGCGCCTGCTTTTCAGAGTGTGGCGGCACTGGCACAAAACACCCTGGCATTTGAGATGCCCTATAGTAATTTGGAAGAAGCGGTGTCTGTATTGACCCAAATGGCTGATGAGGGGGGGGCATGAATGACGGTTCAGAGCTGTTGGCTGTGTTGCGCCAACCCGAATACCTCCTGACACTACCCCCTGCTCAGCAAGAGCCCCTGTTGCGTCTGCTACGTATTGAGGGGTTGTTGGCCCATGTGGGGGCCCGTTTACAGGCTATGGGCCATTGGTCGGCCATGCCAGAGGATCTTCAAGGTGTCTTTTTACCGGCCATGGCCTATGCCGATGATCGTCGGCGTATGTTGTTGTGGGAAGTCAACCGTATCCGCCGCTCCTTACGGCACCTGCATTATCCGCTAATGCTACTCAAAGGGGCAGCATATGCCATTTTAGACCTTCCGAATGCCCGTGGGCGCTTGGTAGCCGATGTCGATATTATGCTCCCGCGGCAAGATGTTGAGCCGGTGGAGCAGGCGCTGCTGGCTCAAGGGTGGGAGGGCATTAAAATGGATGCCTATGATCAGCACTACTACCGGCAGTGGATGCATGAAATTCCACCATTAATCCATACCAAACGTAATGTTGAGCTGGATATTCACCACACCATTTTACCCCTAACCAGTCGGTTAAAGCCTGATGTAGGGGCGTTGTGGGCGGCGGCGGATCTGTTGGGTGAGGATGTTGAACCACAATATCGGGGGCTGTTGGTGCTACGGCCTACCGATATGGTGTTGCATGCCGTGGTGCACCTGTTCCAGGAGGATCTACACCATGGCCTGCGTGGCTTGGTCGATATCCACCTGATGCTGTGCCATTTTGGTGAGGCACAAAAAGGGTTTTGGGAGGCGTTGGTGCCTCGGGCAGAGCGTCTGGACCTAGGGCGACCCCTCTATTACGCCCTTTATCAATGCCATCAGTTGCTGGATACCCCCATTCCCCAGTCGGTGTTAGAGGCCAGTCAGGCGGATGCCCCGCCAGCCCCAATCCGTTCTTTTATGAACCGCCTGATGACCCGTCTTTTTACCCCACGTTTACGGGCCGTTGGCCGGGAAGAGACGTTGGATATACCTGCCCGTTTCTTTATGTACATCCGTGCCCATTGGTTACGGATGCCGCCGGGTTTATTGCTTAAACATCTTAGCCGTAAAAGTACCAGACGATGGGGGCCCGATGTGTGGACTCAGCGCAATCCTTGATGTGACAGGTAGCCGTATACCGGATGCCGACCATTTGGCTGCCATGACCTCAGCCCTTGCTCACCGGGGCCCTGATGGAGAAGGCATGCACCGGGAAGCTGGGGTTGGCTTGGGGCATCGGCGACTCTCCATTATTGATCTGGCGGGTGGTGCCCAGCCACTTTGGAATGAAGATCGCTCTGTGGCGGTGGTTTTTAATGGTGAGATCTATAACTTTCCCTCCTTGATGACACGGCTTAAAGGGTTGGGTCATCAGTTCCAAACCCGTAGTGATACCGAGGTCTTGGTGCATGCCTGGGAGCAGTGGGGGCCGGATTGTGTGGACCATTTGCAGGGCATGTTTGCTTTTGCCATTTGGGATCGCAACCAGGCGCAGCTCTTTGTTGCTCGGGACCGTCTGGGGATTAAACCCCTCTATTATGGCTTTACACCCGATGGCTGGTTGCTGTTAGGTTCCGAGCTTAAGGCGCTCACCGCACACCCGAGCTTGGAGCGCAGCATCGATCCCCGTGGTGTGATGGATTATTTCGCCTTTGGGTATATTCCAGATCCTCATAGCATCTATCAGAGTGTTAAAAAGCTTGAGCCAGGATTTTGTGCCACGTTTCATAAAGGGAGTGGTAAATGGTCCATGCGTCAATATTGGGATCTGAGCTTTGATCCACAGCCTTGGGATGAGGCCAGAGCTTTATCAGAGTTGAATGAGCTGCTTGAGGAGACGGTGCAGAGCCATCGCTTGGCGGATGTGCCGGTGGGGGCCTTTCTCTCAGGGGGGGTTGATTCTTCCTTAATCACCGCTTTTATGGCGGCGCAAAAGGGGGATCCTGTCGAGGCACTTACGGTTGGGTTTGATGGAGCTCCTGAAGATGAGAGCACGTATGCCCAGCAGGTTGCCCAGCATCTTAAGGTTGATCATACCCTGTTGGAAGCCGATCCTCTGGACCTTGATCGGTTGGATCGCCTGCCGGGTATTTATGATGAACCCTTTGCAGACAGTTCGGCTTGGCCCACATTTTTGGTGTGTGAAGCTGCACGGCAATCGGTGAAAGTGGTTCTTTCGGGTGATGGTGGGGATGAGAATTTTGCTGGCTACAGCCGCTACCGCTTTTTTATGGCAGAACAGGCGGTTAGGCAGCGGGTGCCGAACTGGGTGCGGCGGGGTGTTTTTGGCCCTATGGGGGTGCTCTATCCAAAAATGGATTGGGCGCCCAAATGGTTGCGCGCCAAAAGTAGTTTCCAGGCGTTAGGAGAGGGGCCACTGGAAGGGTTGTACCGTGGGGCTTCGATCATGGATACCCGTATGGGGCAGGGGCTGTTATCTCCTGATCTGATGTTGCTGGACTATCATCCCATGCAGCACTTTCAGCGGTTAAATGAACGGCTACCTTCCGATCTGCCTTTTCATGACCGTATGCTTTATCTGGATTACAAAACCTTCTTGGCTGGCCGGGTATTAACCAAAGTGGATCGGGCCAGTATGGCTGTGGGGTTGGAAGTACGGGTACCACTGCTGGATCACCGTGTGGTGACGTGGGCTGGAAAAGTACCTTGGCATTTAAAACTGCAAAGTGGGCAAGGTAAATATCTGTTAAAAAAATTGGCGGCCCAAAAGGTGCCCGCTTCGACGGTATACCGACCTAAGCAGGGTTTTAATGTGCCTTTGGCCCAGTGGCTGCGCGGCCCCTTGCAAGAGCGTTTGGAGGACCGTTTAAGCTCCAAGCATATAACCGAGTCTGGGTTGTTTCACCCCCGGTGGATCGACTGGATGTTAGAGCGTCACCGTAAGAAAAAGCATGACTTCTCAATGCCACTCTGGTCGTTGTTGATGTTTGAGGGCATGTTGGCTGACCACTCCTAAAGAGTGGTCAGGCTACACGCTGGCCCTGTATAAGAGGCGGGTACGCCTTTATGGCAGGCTAAACGAGAGATGTTACCTACAAAAAAGCCCGCCATAAAGGCGGGCTTTTTTATCAACAGTAAGGATAGCTGAACGCCAAACTTACTTGTGCATGTTGTGCTCAAACATGCGCTTGCTCTTTTCAGCGGAGCTACCAGCTTTCGTAGCTTCCATCTTAGCCTTTTCGGCAGCACTCCAAGCAGCAGCAGCTTCCTGCTTGGCTTTTTCAGCTTCAGCACGAGCCGCAGTTGCATCGGCCTGAGCAGAGCTGGCAGTCGCAGAAGCACGCTCTGCAGTCGCAATGGCTTTATCCAGTTTGGCTTGATCTTCGGGGCTCATCGTGGCGCAGCCACCAAGCAGCATGGCGGCGGCCAGAGCCAGGGTGGCGGTCTTCTTGGCCATGGTAAGTCTCCTGACAGAAAAATTAGGGATCAAAACATCTAAACCCAATTCTATACGCCTCTCACGCCTGATATGCCAGTAAAAACAGAGCAAAATTAGGATGAAGTGAAAAAAAATGTAAGATTTTCGAGTTTTTGCCTAGATTTGAGCCACAAAAGGGCTGTTCTACACGGTAAAAGATCTCTGGCGTGAGATCTTTTGAGATCGACCTTAAAGTGGCTGGTAACCATAAAAAGGGTGTTAGCCTACGGCTTGTACCTTGTTACTTAGGTTTAAACTCTGGTGACAGGTGCTGACTCTCAATGGATGCACCCTGATCTAACCATACACCTCATATTAGGTGTCAAGAAGGGCGCTAAGATCGCTTAAGCCCGTGTGCACGCAAGGAGGCACGGTGGGCAGGGCGTGTTGTTCCCACTCAATGAGTTTTTGCCAGGAGGGGCGGGTGCCGTAGGGGTGCTTGTGTGCTCTTGTGCCAAGTGGTTGAGGTGCCCCGTATCCTGGTTAAGATGTGGTGCCTCATAGGTAGCAGGGTTGTTTGTTCAGGTGGGGTGCTATCACAACAAGCCATGCTCTAAGCCATAAAAAAAAGGTGGCCACACAGTGTGTGACCACCCTCTTTTTTTCAGCAAAGCAACGGTAACTTAGTTGGCTTTGTTGTCGATCAGGTTCTGCACAACCGAAGGATCAGCCAGGGTAGAAGTATCACCCAGGCTATCTACTTCATCTGCTGCAATCTTGCGCAGGATGCGGCGCATGATCTTACCAGAGCGGGTCTTGGGTAGACCGGGTGCAAACTGGATGGCATCGATGGTAGCGATGGGGCCAATCTCTTTACGCACCAACTTAACCAGCTCAATTTTCATCTCATCAGAAGCTTCAACGCCGGCCATCAAAGTAACATAAGCATAGATGCCCTGACCTTTGATCTCATGAGGCATGCCAACAACAGCAGCTTCAGCCACTTGATCATGTAATACCAGGGCACTTTCAACTTCAGCTGTACCCAGACGGTGGCCAGACACGTTGATCACGTCATCCACACGACCGGTAATCCAGTAGTAGCCATCTTCATCACGACGGCAGCCATCACCACAGAAGTAGTAACCGGGGTAGTTGGCAAAGTAGGTATTAATGAAACGGTCATGGTCACCATAGACCGTACGCATCATACCCGGCCATGGATGATCAAAGACCAGAATACCTTCGCAAGGACCATCGATCTCTTTGCCTTCATTGGAGAGAACCTTGGGGTTCAGACCAAAGAAGGGACGGGTGGCTGAACCGGGCTTCAGCGGGGTTGCACCAGGTAGCGGTGTAATAAGAATGCCGCCGGTCTCGGTCTGCCACCAGGTATCTACGATGGGGCAACGACCTTCACCCACAACATTGTAGTACCATTCCCACGCCTCAGGGTTGATGGGCTCACCCACAGTACCCAAGACACGCAGTGACTTACGGGAGGTGCCCTTCACCAGCTCATCGCCTTGGCTCATGATGGAGCGGATGGCGGTTGGTGCGGTGTAGAAAATGCTAACCTGGTGCTTGTCCACAACTTGCCAGAAGCGGGAAGCGTCAGGATAGGTAGGTACACCCTCAAACATCAATGTGGTAGCGCCGTTGGCAAGTGGTCCATACAGAATGTAGGAGTGACCAGTAATCCAACCAACGTCAGCCGTACACCAGTAGACATCACCATCTTGATAATCAAAGATATACTGATGGGTGATGGAGGCATACAGAATGTAGCCACCGGTGGTGTGCAAAACACCTTTAGGCTGGCCGGTAGAGCCAGAGGTGTAGAGAATGAACAGAGGATCTTCAGCATCCATCTCTTCAGGCGCACACTCGGTGCTGGCATCGGCAATAGCTTCGTGATACCAGACGTCACGGCCTTCGGTCCACTGAATATCCAGCTTGGTGTCTTGTACCACAAAGCAGGTGTGCACGTTGGGGCAGGATTCCAGCGCTTTTTCAACATTCTTGCGCAGAGGGATCTTCTTGGATCCACGCATGCCACCATCTGCGGTAACCACGACACGACAGTCAGCATCAAGAATACGATCACGCAGGGCGTCGGGTGAGAAACCACCAAAGACGATGGAGTGAACGGCACCAATACGGGTGCAGGCCAGCATGGTATAGGCGGCCTCAACAATCATGGGCATATAAATGCAAACACGATCGCCCTTTTTAACGCCACGGGCCTTCAGGGCGTTGGCAAACTTGTTGACCTGAGCGGAGAGCTCATTGTAGGTGATTTTTTTGTCACTGTTGGGGTCATCACCTTCCCAGATAATGGCGGTTTGATCACCGCGCTTCTCCAGGTGACGGTCAATACAGTTGTAGGAGACGTTCAGCTTGCCCCCTTCAAACCACTTGATATTACCTTTGCGCAGATCAAAATCCAGGACGTTGTCCCACTTCTTGAACCAATCGATACGCTCTTCGGCCTGCTCTGCCCAAAAGGCGGCAGGATCATCGATGGAACGCTTGTACATCTCTTGATACTTTTCCTCGTTGACCAATGCCTTAGAGGCGAATTCGGGGGCAACGGGGTAGACTTTAACGTCGCTCATAAGTTTTTCTCTCCACCTGAAGCTGACAATAGAAAGGTGTTAACCCAGCTGTTATTGGGTTTCGTAAAACCGCGCTGCTGTGGTTCCCCTTCCTTGTTTTTCGTACGGAAAATGAAGGTTTAACTCATTACTGCATGTTACTATTGTGTTTCAATTGTAGCGGCGCAAAAGGTCCTTGCAAGCATGTATGTGGGGTGTTTCAGAAAAAAATGACTAGAAATAGAGGTGATTTTGGAAAACATGGGCTGATATTACGAATAACCTTCGAAAATATAGCGTTTATTAGAATATTCTTTTTAGTGTATGTGTGAAGTGTAAAAAAACCGCCCTAGGTCAAGAAATAGGGCGGTTGGGGTTTTCAATCTGTCTGCATACTGTTTTAGGTGTCGTTTTGGGGTGGTTTCATCCCTATAGGCAGGCTTAATTACGACAATCTTCATCCGGTCCGCAGCGCCACCAAAGAATTTTACCGCAGGCCTCACATTTTTTAACGTGAGCCATATAGTAGACAAGCCCCAAAATGATAAAAATGGGTAGGATAATGATAACAGCAGCGACTACCGGTCCCATAGCGGCATCGTCAGAGATAATGCTACCTACCTCTATAATACCAAACAGGGTCCAGAGCATGATTAAAAAACCGCCTACAAAGATCAGGGTGTTCATTCTGAGCAGCGGTCTTGCATGTTTGCCCATCAGCTTTTCTCCAGGTCCAGTGGAAGGGAATCCAGATCTGCATCTCTCACTTCCCGACATTGACCATATAAATATGCCCCCTCAAGCAAGCTAATGATAAATCCTATTAAGGCTGTAGGCAACACTCTTTTGTCTTATGTCCCTAGAGAATCTACTTCTATAAGTAGGGGTGTTGTCTTTTTATTTTCGATGGTTATAGGCATATTTCTGGCCTCTAAAGAGGCGCTTTTGCCCTCAGTAGTATTACTGATATCATTGATTATTGGACGGTTGTGGTTGAGCAAAGCGTCCAAGATGATGTGGTTTATGGTGGTTCTGGGTGTGTTGGTGGGTTTTTTTAATATGCATCAACGGGGGTACCCTGAAACCAAAACATGGCCGGAGCGTTGGCGGCATGGGGTGGAGGTTGAGGGGGTTATTACCCACCGTAGTCAACGTGGGCGTGCGGCACGTCTGCAGTTAAGCCAGGTGGTTATTGAGAACAAAAGTCAGCCAGGTTCCGTGTGGGTTAATCTGTATAAACAGCAGACAGCAGCCATGCCGGGTGATCGTGTTCGGCTTGTGGCTAAAATGCGACCGGCCCAGGGTTTTCGTGTGCCTGGTGGTTTTGACTATGGGCTATGGCTTAGGCGTCAAGGTGTGGAACTAACCGGGTATAGTAATCGCCCTGTTACCATTCTCGATCAAGGCCATGGTTATAGGTGGAATGCTTTTCGTTACCAGATCAGTCTATGGATTGATGAACAGCTGGCCCCTAAAGTAGCCCCCTTGGCTCAGGCCCTGTTGATTGGCCAGCGGGATGCTATGGATCTGTCCTTGAAAGAGCAATGGCAGGTTGCAGGTATCTACCATTTGGTGGCCATCTCCGGGTTGCACGTGGGGTTGGTCGCCGCGGGGTTGTTTCAACTCTGGCGTTGGTTGTTGAGCCGCCGTTTAAGATGGGTGGCACGTTGGGATATTAAGCCCATGGCCGCGCTGTTGTCTCTACCTGGGGTTGTTGCTTATGGCTACTTGGCGGGGTGGGGAATATCTAGCCAGCGGGCTGTGATTATGGCGGTGGTGTTACTGCTGGCGCTGGGGAGTGGGCGTTGGCACCAGCCTTGGCGGGCTCTGCTGGTGGCGGCTTTGGTGATTTTGCTCTGGGCGCCTTGGGATCTGTTTAGTGCGGGGTTTCAGCTCTCTTTTCTCTGCGTAGTTGTCTTGTTGGGAATGTTTGTTCCACCAGGCCCTGAACTGGCTCCAGTTTTAGCCCGCACCTTGTTACCGCCCGAGCCCCAAGATCAGAGTGCGATGCAGCGTTGGCTGCATTCATTGCTCACCACAGTCAAAGCCTCCGTGCTGCTGGGTGTGGTGACTGGGCCTGTGGTATCGGCTCTGTTTCATCGCATCGCCTTATATGGTGTTGGGCTTAATCTTATGGCCATACCTTGGGTCAGTTTTTTGGTGGTACCGGCGGGTCTGCTGGCTGTGCTGTTTTATCCTCTTTGGCCCACGGTGGCGCTTGGGTTTCTTAAACTGACAGGTCTGTTATTGTGGCCTGTACAGTGGTTGGTTGAACAGGTGCAGAGTGCCCCAGCAGCCTGGTGGCGTAGTGTGGGTATGGATCGTGAGGTGTTATGGGTCTACCTGATAATCATGGTTTTAGCCTTTATGGTGGTTGGGTGGCGGCGTCGAGCACCTTTATTGATGGTTGGCATGCTGTTGGTGTTCTGGCCCCGTGGATCGGCATCTGTTGCGCGTATGGAAGTCAATGTGCTCGAGGTTGGGCAGGCACAATCGGTACTGGTTCGGGATGGGGCAGGGGAATGGAGTGTGTTGGATGCTGGGGGGGTGATCAGCACGCATTTTCATGTGGGAGAGCAGGTGCTTTCGGGCTTTTTGTGGGACCGGGGGGTTACCGAGCTTAAGCGTGTGGTGGTGAGTCATGCCCAGCGGGACCATATGGCTGGGGCCGCTCGGCTTGTGCAAAACTTTAGGGTGCATGAGCTTTGGTTGCCGCGACGCCCAGAAGCAGAGCCCGTACGCTGGGATCTACAACAGTTGTTGGATCAAGCTGCTCAACGGGGGGTGAACATACGTTATCTGGCTCGGGGGTATGAAACCCAATCCGGGGGTGTGACGTGGCGTGTTGGTCACCCGGATGCCCAACAGTTAGGTGACGATGCCAATGATGGCTCCTTAGTGGTTGAAATTGCCTACCAAGGGCAGCGGCTGCTGTTTCCAGGAGATATCGAAAAGCAGGGAGAAAAAACTCTGGTGGAGGCCGGTTGGTTAAATAATGTGGACTGGAGTATGGGGCCGCACCATGGCAGTCGAACCTCAAGCTCCCCTGAATTTATCCAGGCTATTGATGCGGAACAGGTCATCTTTTCGGTCGGGCTTGGTAACCACTGGGGATTTCCTAAACCAGATGTGGTGGCGCGTTGGCAGCAGGCAGGCGCTGAAATTTTTCGTACGGATCAATCCGGGAGTTTGCGTTTTTGTGTGGATAGCGCTGGGATAGAAAAGCTCGATTGGCAACAGGGTACCCTGCCACATTGTTTGTGATCTTCTCCCTTCGCTGGGTTGAGGAATATGATATGGATCCCCCTTGATCATCGCTCAGATGGAGCATAGCCCATAAAAGCCTATGCAAGTTTTTGATCTTCACCCAGAATAACGTTAAGCTGCGCCCTTATCGAATGATCACCTTAAGGTTGCCCCATGTCTGAGACCCCTTTTTTTCCTGGTGATGGGGATCAACTTACCCATTACGATTATCACCTACCTGAAAGCCATATCGCCCAACGGCCCATGGAGCCGAGAGATCATGCGCGTCTTTTGCTTAGCCGTTCGTCTGGTGTGGAAGATGGCCGGTTTGATTCGGTCTTAGAGCTTTGTCAGCCTGGTGATCTGTTGGTTCTTAACGATACCCGTGTCATCCCCGCTCGGTTGCTTGGCCACAAGCCGAGTGGGGGACGGGTGGAAATTTTTCTGCTCAAGCCCGACCCTGCTCAGCCGCCTTTATGGCGGGCGATGACCCGCAGTAACAAGCCACTAAAAGTGGGCCAGCGTGTGGATTTTGGCCCGGATTTTTATGCAGAAATTGTGCAGCGATGTGATGAAGGGCAGGTTCTGGTTGCCCTGCATACACAGAATATCTCCGAGTCTGAAGCCATGACAGTCTATGGCCAGATGCCGCTTCCCCCCTATATTACCGGGTCGGATGCAGACCAGGATAAGAGTCGTTATCAAACCGTTTTTGCCCGTCGTGATGGTGCCGTGGCGGCACCCACGGCTGGTCTACACTTTACCCAGGCCTTGTTGAGTCAACTACATGAAAAAGGGGTGGGGTGGTGTCATGTGACCTTGCATGTAGGGCTTGGTACCTTTCAGCCGGTACGGGTAGAAAACCTGGACGAGCACCACATGCATGCCGAGTGGCGGGAGCTGGAAGCGCAGACGGTTGCGCGCATTAACCAAGCTAAGGCGCAAGGTGGACGTGTGATCGCTGTGGGTACAACCGCGGTCCGTACTTTGGAATCATCGGTAGATCATCAAGGGGTGTTGCAACCCAGTTGTGGTGAGACGCGACTGTTTATACGGCCTGGTTATGAGTTTCAGGTCGTAGATCGCATGATTACCAATTTTCACCTGCCAAAATCGACACTCTTAATGTTGGTCGGGGCTTTTGTTGGCCGAGAACGTTTGGCCCGTGATTATAAGCATGCCATTGAGCATGGCTACCGTTTTTACTCCTATGGCGATGCGACATGGCTCTGTCCTGAGGCGTAACAAGAAGGGGCGTTGTCTCGCCCCTTCTACCGCCGATTATTGAACTTCAAAGGCGTTGACCACCAGGTCCAGCATTTGAGAGAGACCCGCATGGGTCATCGCTTCAACCAGCTCCTTTTTAGACCACCCGAGAGCGATAAGGTGATCGGTCTGTTGTTGGCTAAGCGCCTTTTGATCTTGAATGGCTTGAATGACGGCCTTCAACAAAGGCTGCTCCCGTTCATCAAGTGATGTTTTGTCGAGATCTTCCCAGGCTTCTATCAGCTGTGTCTGGCTAACCCCTATTTCTAAAAGCATGCCAGCATTAACATCCACGCAGTAGCTGCAGTGGCTGTGTTTGGCGATCAAATAGCGGGTCCAGGTTAAAAAAGGTGCTGAGAGGGTTGGGTGCCTAAAAAAGGGTTTCATGCCTGTCATTAAGGTTAAGGCCATCTGAGGGCTGTGGGCGAAAAGTTGAATGGGAAGCGGGATCTCCCCCATCATCTGCTCGACCTCAGCGTAAAGTGTTTTAAGGATCGGATCGTCACCCGCTTGGGTAATTAATGGAAAATGAGGCATCTTTCTCTCCCTTAGGGGCTTGTTTGGTTAAGTCTATCGGTCTGGATATGATTTGCGGCGCAAATAGTTGGACGGTCGGTCAACAAAAAAACAAATAAAGTACCTCAACCACTCATTGTACTAACTGCCGTGCAAAAGGGATCATTTGACGTATGCGTTCTGGATCATTTTGGTTTTTAGCCAGCATGAGAGCCCCTTCCAGTAGTGCAACCACCGCTTCTGCCTGTTGGCTGGCTGTTGGAGTGTTCGGGTCAGCCTCTAGCAAGGCGGTTTGGATGGTGCGGCTAAAACGGCTGAGGCTTTCCCCAACGGCCTGACGCAGCGTGTTATCATGGGGGCTCATCTCTAAAGCCAAGTTGCCCACTGGGCAGCCTGGAATCTGTTGTGTTTCTGCCAAATACGCTGCCTGCATGTTGCTGGCCGCTTCAAATAGGGCTTCCACTTTATCCGCTCGGCTACCTGCTGTGGCTAAGGTCTTTTTAAGAAAAGGCTGAAATTGGTTGGTTTGCTCCTCCAGTATGGTCACGGCAAGATCCCGTTTGGTGGAGAAAAAATAGTAAAAACTGCCTTTTTTTACGTTCGCGTGGGTGCAGATCTCCTGCACACCTACCGCTTGGTAGCCTTTTGTGTGAAAAAGTGTGGCGCCGCTTTGTAGTAGGCGCTCTTTGGCATCGCTGGTTCGTCCCATGGTTCTTAACCTAAATGGGTGAGGTAAAAAACGCAAGGCAATAGTTGACCGGACGGTAAAGTATTTTCTTGCATAGCGGTCTCGTACGGTTAGAGATGGCAAAATGTAAGTAAGTTGGGTATAAAAGCCCCTTCCATGGCCCTTGTTCTGGCATGACCCTTTTTCTGGATAGTTTAATGACCCCTTCTGAGCGTTTTTCTGCCGATCTGACCCGTCCTTTTGCCTACACTCTGCACCATACGGATGAGAGTGGAGCCCGACGTGGACAGATACAGACCCCCCGTGGTGTGATCGAAACCCCAGCCTTTATGCCGGTGGGCACCCAAGGTACCGTAAAGGCAATGACTCCCCAGGAAGTGGAAAAGTTAGGGGCACAGATTATTTTAGGTAATACCTATCACCTCTTCCTGCGTCCAGGGCATGAACGGGTTCGTCAATTGGGTGGTTTGCATCAATTTATGAACTGGAAAGGTCCAATCCTGACAGACAGTGGGGGGTATCAGGTCTTTAGTCTGGGGGAGCTTAATAAGATTTCCGAAGAGGGGGTTACCTTTCGCTCTCATATTGATGGCTCCAAGCAGTTTATTAGTCCTGAGATCTCCATTCAGATCCAGGAGGCACTTGGGGCAGATATTATGATGCAGTTTGATGAGTGCCCCCCTTACCCTGCAGAACGGCAATATGTGGAGAACTCTCTGGAGCTGACCCTTCGGTGGGGGCAGCGTAGTTTGGATGCCAAAGTTCCCGGCCAGCCAGGACGTGCCCTGTTTGGTATTGTGCAGGGGGGGATGTATCAGGATTTGCGTCAGATCTCAGCAGAAAAGACCATTGAATTAGGGTTTGATGGTTATGCTCTGGGTGGTCTGTCGGTGGGCGAGCCCAAAGAGCTGATGCAAGAGGTTCTGAGCTATGCGCCAGCCTATTTGCCGCAGGACAAACCCCGTTACCTGATGGGGGTCGGTAAGCCTCAAGATCTGGTGATGGCTGTTGAGCAGGGTATTGATATGTTTGATTGTGTCCTGCCCACACGTAATGCTCGAAATGGGCAGCTTTTAACCCGATTTGGCCCTGTAAATATTAAACGTGCAGAGTTCCGTGAAAGTCTGGAACCTGTGGATGCCAGCTGTAGCTGTGACTGTTGCCAAAACTATACCCGTGCCTATATCCACCACTTATTCCGTACCAACGAAATTTTAGGCATGCGGCTGATGACGTTACATAACCTGCACTACTACCAAACTTTAATGGCTGAAATGCGCCATGCCATTGCCGCAGGCCAGTTTGCCGCATTTAAGGCCAAATTTCTCTCGGACTATTTCCCCGCCTAAATTGGGTTAAGATTTTTTAACCGTAGGTTCACTGCTTTCCATGGGGTTAACTTGATGAAGTTGCAGAAGCTGGTCTTTGTCACAATTTTGCAGTGTAAGAAAATGTAAGAATAGTGCATATCAAACAAAAAAAGACTAGAAAAATAGTAACTTAATACCTTTTTTTATTTCATGGTTTTACCCTCTTTTGACACACTTCTGTAACAGTTTCTATCTTTACTTCGTTCCTCAGTTACCGGCAGAATTATAGTGAAAAATATCATTGTTTGAATGTGCGAGACATGAGTGAGAATCAATAGCTATGGCTACATTACATCGCGTGAGCTTAGGGGTGCGTACCGGACTGATGGTTGCCGGGTTGCTATCCGTCGTATTATGTGGGGTCATAGTCTGGGGGAGCTGGTCTGTAAACCGTTTTTCCTTAACTCCAGAAGTTCAGCACTTTATGACGCTTCTACTGCTCTTGGTGGGGGCTCTTGCCGTGTTGTTTGGTGTAGTGGTTTTGATCTTGCGCCAAACGGTTCTTAAGCAAGTATGCCTTTTAACCCAACAGTTGGATGTGTTGACCACAGGCGATCTCTCTCACAGTCTGGATGATGGAATGACCGGTGAGCTGGGGGATGTGGGGCAGCGTATTAATATGCTCACAGACCAGCTAGATTGGGTTTTACGTATTATTAAATTACAGGCACGCAGTGTCGCAGCTGTGGTGCAGGAGCTGAATCCGTTACGGGAACAGCTGTTCCAAGACTCTCACCAATCCAAGCAGCTCTCCCGAGAAGTGACCAAAGAGAATGATCGGCTGGATAAAGAAATTCAGCTTTTAAATGACCATGTTGGTGCTGCTCGTGATCGTATTGTTAAGGTTTCTACTGCCGTAGATTCACTATCCAAAAATATTAGTGAAATTGCAGAGTCGGCGCATCAAGCTGACAGTAATGTCTCGACCATGGCCTCTGCGGCTGAAGAGATGACCTCAAACATTGATCAGGTTAACAGCTCTCTACAGCGGGTTAATGACTCTGTGGGCGAGGTCTCTGGCGCGGTGGAGGGGTTGAATTTATCCCTGACTGATGTGCGTGCACGGTGTGATACGGCGGATTCCATGTCCAAAGAAGCCAATGAAAAATCGCATAATACCCGGGAAGTTATGCGTGGCTTGGCGGTGGATGCAGAAGAGGTGTTTAAGGCGGTAAGGACCATTCGGAATATTGCAGATCAGACCAATATGTTGGCGTTGAATGCGGCGATCGAGTCCGCAGGTGCGGGTGAAGCAGGTAAAGGCTTTGCTGTTGTGGCCAATGAAGTGAAAGGTTTGGCCTCACAAACAGCGGATGCTACGGCCATGATCGAAGGCCGTATGAAGCAGATGCGGCAGCGTACCGATGATGCTATGAATGCCACCCGGGAAGTGGATGATATCATTGGTAACCTGTCTAAAACCAATCAAGCCATTACCGATGCGGTAGACGACCAAGCTGCTGGGGTTGATGAGATCAGTCACTCCATGGAGACCGTGACCTTGGCGGCGGATGAGGTGACCCGTAACGCCGCAGAATTATCGGTCGCAGCACAAGAGGTGGCCCGTTCGGCATTGGAGGCCGCCCAGGGTACCCGTATCATTGCAGATACCGCCTCTCAGCTTGCCACGCTTTCTGAAGAGGTGGCCCAGCAGAGTGATCGGGCTCAAGAAGAGTCGGACAAGGTTCAGTTGGGGGCAAAAGAGATCTTTACCTCTTCGGTGGGGGTACAGAAGCGTATGATCCAATCCATTCAATTAATGGATTTTCTGCATGGATCTGTAGAGCATGCTGGTTTTCTGACGGGTGTTATGGATGCCACAGATCGGTCACTACAGGATACCGCCCGGGGGTACCGAACCACAAAAGAGCCATTTGATGTTAAAGCGGTGAAGCAGGCCCATTTGGCATGGTTGGGTAAGTTGGAGCACGTTATCCGTGGCCGTTCGGTAATGAAGCCAGATGAGATGGCCAGCGGGCGAGAGTGTGCCTTTGGTAAGTGGTACTACAGTGAAGGTGAGCAAAAATTTGGTCACTTGCCACTGTTTCAGGAGTTGGGGGATGTTCACCTGAAGGTGCATGAAGTTGCACGGGAAGTGGTGATGCTTGCCAATAACCATGATATTGAAGCTGCGGTAGAAGGTATGAGCAAGTTTGATGTGCTGCGTGCCAAGCTGTTTGAGCAGCTTGATCAGCTCTATATGATTGGTGTGACCGCGGTATCAGAGGATGTACAGCCTAATTTAATGCCATGGAATGCGCATCTCTCCACTGGTGTTGGGCAAATGGATGATGAGCATGGTGTCTTGGTTGATCTGGTCAATCAGCTCTATCATTCCATTCTTAAGGGGGAGAGCTCAAGCCAGGGTAAGCCAATTTTAGAGGCGCTGATTACCTATACCCAGACCCACTTCCAGCAAGAAGAGGCGCTGATGAAGAAGGTGGGGTACCCTGACTTTGACCAGCATGTCAAAGAGCATCAAAAACTTCTTGATCAGGTGGTAGCTTTTAAGGCGTCATTTGATCAAGGGCAAGCCACCATCAATTTGGGGCTGGTTAGTTTTTTGAAGGATTGGTTAACCAATCATATTGTTGGGAATGATAAGAGGTATGGGCCTTATATGGGATAAGGCCTTGCCCGTTAAACCTCGAAGTATTTGCCTTCTTGTGCCAGCAGGTATTCTGGGTCACCCGGTTTATGGGGGTACCGTTCCAGTGTCTCCTGGTAGATCTTCTCTAAAGCTTCATCCGTACGGGTGGGCTCATGGTGGGTGAAGAAGAGCTTTTTCGCCTTACAGGCTTTGGCTAAGGCGACGCTTGTGTCGTAAGTGCCATGCCCCCAGCCTTTCTTCATCTCATATTCCGCTTCGGTATATGAGGTATCTGCAATGAGTACATCCACATTATCGATGAAGTCTAAAATCGCTTTGTCTTTGGCTTCAATAAAGCGAGAGTACTCTTCATGGTCATGGTGTTCATCTGAGTAGATGTTGGTGATGGGTTCATGATCACCGGTAAAGAAGACCGATTTACCATTACAATCCACACGGTAGCCTAAATTAAGCACGGGGTGGTTCATGTAGATACAGCTTACCGTGGCATCACCTACCTGTATGACCTGGTACTCTTTTAGGGTTACATATTCCAGGTTGGCTTTCAGCTCAACCTCGCGCACTGGGAAGTAGCAGTACTGGTATTGGTAGGTAAGGATCTCTCGCAGGTCTCGTTGCTCAACGGGATCATGGGCACCGTGTAGGACCAAACGGTTGGTCGGAACATATTGGGGGATAAAGAACGGTAAACCCTGAATATGATCCCAATGGGTATGGGTAATAAAAATATGCGCCGTGAGTGGCATTTGCCCTAATAACGTTTGGGCAAGGGGAAAGATACCCGTACCACCATCAATAATGATCAGTTCATTATCATCAGTACGGATCTCAATGCACGTAGTGTTACCACCATAGCGTATGGTATTGGGTCCTGGTGAGGCGATAGAGCCTCGCACACCCCAAAAACGGATTTTCATGCGCTTTCCCGCTTTAAAAAAAATGGCCGGATTGTGACCCTTTAATGGGTCGTGGCTCCGTGTACATACTGTAATGCTTCTTCACGATCTTGCCAGACTTGCTGCATCTCTTTGGCCAGGGAGTCGTAATCCCCCCCTAAGCGTTTTTTGACCGTCTCTGGCATGGGGGTGATCTCGGGACTTCCCTCATCGCGCATACGCATGACTGTGGCCAATTGGTTGGCTACAAAAACGCAGTCGCGCATGAGGTTGTCCTGCCCCTTTTCCAGACTGTCTGGGCTATGGTGTGCTTCAATACTATCTGCCAGTGTTTCGGGCAAATGCCAGTGACGGGCGAGAGCGGCACCTACTTCTGCATGATCTGTCTGAAGCTGTGCTTGCTCGGCTTCCATCACGGAAATGCCCTCATGAGCTACCATTTTCAAAATGATACGGTAGGGCTCTGGATAGGCTGTTGAAAGCGCAAGCTTACCGATATCATGCAAGAGTCCGGCCAGATAGAAGTTTGCCGTTTCAGGTTCTTCAACACCAGCGCGGCGCGCCAAGCCTCGACTGAGCATGGCAACGGTTATGGCGTGACGATGGAACAGCGGGGTATCCACACCACCCGTGGTCATGGGTGGGAGTATACCTCGGTTGGCGGTGTCAATCGCCAGATTCTTGATGGTATTAAAACCAATATAAACCACCGCATGGTTGACAGAAGAGATCGTCTCTGACAACCCAAAAAAAGGCGCATTGACAGTCTGGAGCAGGCGAAATGTCAAAATAGGGTCATGAATAATGACATTAACCAGATCCTTAGGATCAATGTTGGCATCGGATGTCAGCTGCAGAACCTGCCGTACGCTTTTTGGAAAGGCGGCAAGACCATCCATGCGTCGCAGTAGTTGATTAGGCAGATCGGCCATGGGTCTATTCCCATTCCTATAAAGGTACCTGGACGGTAAATGGTGTGTTCAACACCATGAGACCGTATTCCAAAAAACAGGTAGAAACTGATGTTCAATCAAATAGTTAAGAACAACGCTCTGATTCTACCCTCCTGTTATCCTATAAAAATACCCGGTATCATGCACAGGGTGTTTTTTTAAAGGTTACACAATCTTTTCGGCCAATGGGGCAAATTTCTTTAATGACAGGTGTGTATGAGGGAAAAATAAGTCTGAATATGACAAGAAAAAAAGGTGGGTAGGGGGGCTTCCCACGGCTATTTTGTAAGGGAAAAAATGGGCTTGGACATTAAATGATACCGTATAGCGCATGATACCCCAGTCAGATGAAAAGATTTATAGAAGGGTGGGGGCTGAGGTTTCATCCACGAGAGAAGCTGCATCTTATTTAAATGGCTAGAAAGCGACAAGATTGGGAGAAAAAAACCAAAAAGGGTATCAGGATTTGATAAAGTAGTGATCTGGTCTGACATTTTGACGGGTTAAGGTCAACTTGATCTATTGGTCATGTGGGTTTTTTATGTCACTAAAACTGCGTTTTTTAATCTGGGTAACGGCTGCCATTGGTTTGGTGCTGGTTGGGATGGAGCGCTATTTAGACCATTTTCTGACTGAGCGTATGACCGAACAGGTGCGCAAAGAAGCCCGTGTTATTTTGGAGTTTGCCACCGCCTCCCGTGCGTATGTTCGTCAAGAGCTGCGCCCTGCACTAGAAGCTCAAACCAGTGACTTTCTCATGGAAGGGGCATCCAGCACCTTCCTGACAACACGTATTTTTAGCCATTTTAATGACTCTGGTCTGGGCTATCGCTACCGCCAGCCTTCTCTCAATCCGCTCAATTTAAACAATCTCCCCAATGGTATGGAAGCCACGCTTATTGAGCGCTTTCAAAAAGATCCAAACTTGATTGAAATTTTTGAGCCTCACCAAGGAAAAGATGGCCAAACGTACTATGTTATGGCCCGTCCTGTTGAGATCAACGGTAGTTGTCTTCACTGTCATGGTGATCCTGACAATGCCCCGGAATCTGTACGACAGCGTTATGGGGTAGACTCTGGGTTTGGTTGGCAGCCTGGAAGCATCATCAGTGCCACCGTGGTCACGTTACCTTCCAATCAGCTTATTGCGACCTATCAGCACTTATCAGGCACCGTTCTGCCGATTGTTTTTGCCATTATTGCTTTGTTATTAATGTATTTGGTTCATGCACTATTTGAAGGACTGATATACCGGCGGCTTTTACAGATTAACAGTATTGTCACTAATTTTCTGGGCCGTGAAGGGTCTGGGGAGCGTGTAAAAGATCTGCGTAATGACGAAATTGGTGGGCTGGGGCGCTCTGTTAATCAAATGGCGGATGCGGTGCAGGAGTATCAGGGTAAGCTACAAGAGAATATTTATGGTCTGCAGAACAGCAATATACAGCTCTCTCAAGAGGTTGAACGACGTCATTTGACCGAAGCTAAGCTTCAGCAATCTTTACAGGAGCAACAGACAATCAGCACCCTGCTAAAAACCGCACATGCTGAGAGTTCTATGCAAGAAAAGCTGGAGCTTGTGCTCAAGAAACTGATTAGCTTTCCATGGCTCTCACTGGAGGCCAAGGGCTCCATTTTTTTGGCGGATGAAGCCAATAAGAAGCTCTCCATGGTTGTGCAAAAAGATCTGGCCGCACCGCTTCTGTTGGAGTGTAAAGAGATCCCATATGGCACCTGCTTGTGTGGGCGTGCTGCCCAGTCAAGAGAGACTGTCTTTGAGGCGCATGTGCATGAGAACCATGAGATCAGCTTTGCGGGTATGCACGATCATGGGCACTATTGTGTTCCCATTCTTTCTGGTGACGAATTGCTTGGGGTGTTAAACCTCTATGTTGCTGCGGGTTATAAGCCGGATCATCAAGATGAGCTGTTTTTGCAAACCATCGTACACGCGCTAAGCCATATTATTACGCATGGGCGCCACCAAGAGCAGATGAAGAAGGCGCAAAAAGCGGCCATTGTGGCCCGCCGGTCAGCTGAAGCGGCCAATAGCGCTAAGAGCCAATTTTTGGCCAATGTCAGCCATGAAATCCGGACCCCATTAAATGCCATTCTTGGTATTGGTGAGCTGTTGGCAGAAGGGGAGTTGGATGATGTGAAAAAAGATTATATCCAGACCCTGAACCGGGCAGGTGAGGGGTTGTTGGGGATTATTAATGATGTGTTGGATTTTTCAAAAATTGAAGCGGGTCAGTTGGGGCTAGACCCGATACCGTTTAATTTAAAAGATTTGCTCGAGCAGACCCATGCGATTATTGCCGTGTCTGCCCGCAATCATTCTGTAGAGATGCTTTTTCAGCCCCCTTTGGAGCTGCCAGCTTATGTGATGGGAGATGAGCTTCGCCTTAAGCAGATCTTGCTTAATTTGCTCTCCAACTCAACCAAGTTTACCGAGACCGGCCAGATTATACTGGCGGTGGAAGCTGCGGGTCAGGATTTTTACCGTTTTTCTGTGCAAGATACGGGTATTGGGATCCCCGCTGAAAAGCTGCTACGCATTTTTGAACCCTTTGCTCAGGTGGATGCTTCAACCACCCGTCAGTTTGGTGGTACGGGACTAGGTTTAGCGATCTGTCGTCAGTTGGTTGAAAAAATGGGCGGGCAGATGTGGGTCGAGAGTGTTGAAGGGGTAGGAAGTCACTTCTTCTTTACAGCCCGCTTACCCAAAGTGACCGCTCGGACGATAAAGCAGCAAACAGGGGGGGCAGCTGGACAGAGTAAAGTTGAAACGCTTGAGGCTCCAGCCTACCAGGAAGATCAGGGGTTGAAGATCTTGGTTGTGGATGACGCGGTGGATAACCGTAATTTAATGGCAGCCTATTTGGCCAAAACCCCCCATCTATTGAGTTTTGCTGAAAATGGGCTGCAGGCTGTCGAGCTGGCAACCCATGAACAGTTTGATCTGATTCTTATGGATGTACAGATGCCACAGATGGATGGCCTGCAGGCTACCCGTGAGATCCGCCGGTGGGAACAGAGCAAACATCAATTGGCGATACCTATTGTGGCGTTAACCGCCCATGCTTCCAGTGATGACCGCCACAAAGCGGTCGAGGCTGGATGCAATGATCATGTAACCAAACCCCTTAAAAAAACACGTTTGTTGGATATCCTAGCCCGTTATCAGGCCGAAACCCCCAGGCATGGGTAGGGGGTGGTTTTCTCTTTAAGCGCCCAATGTTTGCTTATGGGTCCGTGGGGGGCTTTAAATTTAGGCTAAAACGGTCGTGAATTGGCGGTTAATGTGGGCAGTAGGTGAGAAACCGTGTTGAAAAGGGTAAAAACCTGCAAGCTGTCCTTTTGTTTTAAGGGGGAATGCTGGTAAGATCCTCTGTTCCTTTTGTCACTTCCATCCTTTCGTCCAGTGAGGAAACGATGTTGGATTTTCTAATTGCACCTGCTTATGCCCAAGGCGCCCCTTCTCAAGGTGGTGGTTTTGAGTCCCTGATCTTTATGGTCTTGCTTTTTGTGATGCTCTACTTCTTGTTGATTCGTCCTCAACAGAAGCAGGTTAAACAGCATAAAGAGATGGTCACTAATCTCACCCGTGGTGACCGTATTATGACCTCTGGTGGTTTGATCGGTAAGATCCACCGTGTAGATGAAGCCAATGATGAGCTGACCGTTGAGGTTGGTGAAGTCGATATTGATGGAAAAAATCGCAAGCCGGTTCGCCTGCGTTTAGGGCGTGGCAATGTGGCTAAAGTCCTAGATAAGACGATGCCTGGTGAAGCAGAAGAAAAAGAAGAGAAAGAAGAGGAGAACAAAGAGGCTTGATGTTGGCCCTCTTTGTTTGACTTACGCGGATAAATAGAGCCCCTGGCAGCGCATCAAAGCGGCCAGGGGCTCTTAGAGTATTTAAAGGATTGGTGTCATGCGACAGCAACCGCGCTGGAAACTGTATCTAGTCTTACTGGTAGCATTAGGCTCTATCTACTATGCACTGCCCAGCATTCTTGGGGGCGGGAACATCCCCAGTTGGATGTCCCAGAAGGTGATTCATCAAGGGCTGGACCTGCAAGGGGGCCTCTATCTACTTTATGATGTAAAGGTAGAAGAGGCTGTTAAACAGGCTGCCAACAATATGGTGGATACAGCCCGTAATGTGTTGCGTAAAGAGCGTCAACGCTACCGGGGCATTGAACAAGTGGGTGCAGACCGAGTGGTTGTGCGTTTGACCCCTAAATCAGATGCACCGCGTATGGTCTCCCTCTTAAAAGAGGAGATGCGTGAATCGGATGTCGAGCATTTTCAGCCTGAAGCCCAAATTCGCTTAACCTTAGGTGAGGCGGAAAAGGAAGAGATCCGTAAGTATGCGGTGGATCAGGCGATTGAGATCATCCGTAACCGTATTGATGCCTTTGGTGTCTCTGAACCCAGTATCCAGAAGCAGGGCAAGCGGCGGATTATTGTGCAGTTGCCCGGTGTTGAAAATCCTGAGCGTGCCAAGGGCCTGATCGGTCGGACCGCACGTTTGGACTTTAAACTGGTCAATGAAAAAGCTGATCTGGGCCGTGCGCTTGAAGGGCGTGTTCCCCCAGATAGTTTGTTGATGTATGAAGAGCGTGGGGGGCGTGAAGGGGATAAGCAGGAGTATCCTCTGGTCGTGTTGAAACGTACTGTGCTTTCGGGCCAGCATATTCAAAATGCCCAAACCACCTTTAATGAATACAACGAGCCCATTGTCTCGATTAAGTTTGATGGGGTCGGGGGGCGTAAATTCTCTCAGATCACCGGCGAACATATTAAAGAGCGTTTGGCGATTGTACTGGATGGTAAGGTGCAGAGTGCGCCGGTTATTCAGGATAAAATTGCCGGGGGACGGGCAACCATTTCAGGCTCCTTCACACGTGAAGAGGCCCATGACTTGGCCATCGTCTTGCGCGCTGGTGCCTTACCGGCTCCCTTGGTGATCTTAGAGGAGCGTTCCGTAGGTCCTACCTTGGGTGCAGACTCCGTTGCCCAGGGTCTGGAATCTATTCTCATTGGTGGGGTTTTGGTTATTGTCTTTATGGTGCTTTACTATAAAGGCTTTGGTCTGCTGGCCAACCTCGCGGTTATGCTCAACGTTAGTATTCTCATGACCTTGTTGGCGGTTATGCAGGCAACCTTAACCCTGCCCGGTATTGCGGGTGCGGTGTTGTTGCTGGGTATGGCTGTGGATGCCAACGTGCTCATTTTTGAGCGGATTCGTGAAGAGCTTCGCCTGGGTAAATCCCCTCTGGCTGCGATTGACCATGGCTATGGCAAGGCGTTTTCAACCATTTTGGATGCAAACATCACAACCTTGATCACAGCGGTCATCCTCTATCAATTTGGTACAGGTCCGGTTCGGGGGTTTGCGGTGACGCTCTCCATCGGTCTGTTGGCCTCCATGTTTACGGCTATTTTTGTGACTCGTGTTGTTTTGGCTGAGTTTGTGAAAAATCGTCGTATCAAGAAGCTGAGCATCTAGGGAGGCTAATCATGCAAATTTTTGGAAAAGCGCCCCACTTTAACTTTATTGGTAAGCGCAAGCTGGCCATGATCGCCTCGATTGTGATGGTTGTGCTGAGTCTGGGCTCTTTGCTGACGCAGGGCTTGAACTTTGGTATCGACTTTGCCGGTGGTACCTTGATCCAAGTGCGGTTTGATAAAGCGATGGATCTTGCCCCTGTGCGTAAAGCCATTGCCCCGATTGAGTTGGGCGATACGGTTGTACAGTCGTTTGGTGCCCCTGAAGAGGTACTGATCCGGGTTGAAAAACAGGGCAAAAGCAATGAAGCTCAGCAGGCCATTGTGAATGATGTGATGGCGGCTCTTAAGCCATTAGCCGGTGACAATGGTGTTGAGATGCGCCGGGTGGAGTTTGTGGGTCCCCAGGTTGGCGAAGAGCTGACCGAAAAGGGGATGTTGGCCATGTTGTATGCCATGATCGCTATCCTCATCTATATCTCTATCCGTTTTGAACTGCGTTTTGCGTTAGGTGCCGTCGCGGCGTTGGTGCACGATGTTATCTTGACCATGGGCTTTTTCTCTATTTTGCAGAAGGAGTTTACGCTGGTGGTTGTCGCGGCGCTGTTGACCGTTGTGGGTTACTCTCTAAACGATACCATTGTGGTGTATGACCGCATTCGTGAAGAGATGAAGCGTATGAAACGTCAACCGCTGACCAACATTATCAATGAAGCGGTTAACCGTACACTGGCCCGGACATTGGTGACCTCGTTGACCACCATTTTGGTGCTGCTGGCACTCTTCTTCCTGGGGGGGGCTGTGATCCATGACTTTGCCTTGACCTTGTTGTTTGGTGTGGTCATTGGTACCTACTCCTCAATCTTTGTGGCCAGTCCTTTGGTCTTGTGGTTGGATCCCGCTAAGCGAAAAAAGATTGCGGATGAGGCGGAAGCATCTAAAGAAGGTGCCTGACACGATCCAAGGTTTTGGTGACAGCAGGAACAAAATAGGGCAACATGATAGGGCTGTAAGATTCGGGGTGGTCCAGCAGAGGGGATGATTTGTGGCGACGGTTTTGATCATTGATGATGATATGGCAGTTCGGGAATTGCTTCGGCAGATTCTGGAAGATGATGGTCATGAAGTGTTTGAAGCTTCGGATGGCTTAGAGGGGGTGCGCAGCTACCAGAACCGTCAAACAGATATCATCATCACGGATATGCTCATGCCCGAAAAAGATGGGGTTGAGGTGATCATGGAGTTGCGTGATTTTGCTCCTACAGCACGAATCATCGCCATCTCAGGTGGTGGACGTGGTCTGGATGCCCACTTTAATCTACGTGTCGCAGAAGATTTTGGTGCCATTACAACATTGGCCAAACCCTTCACCCGTAATGAAGTGCTTGGCGCTGTGCAAAACTTGTTAGAGATGGCTTAGCCTCGCTTTTGTCGTCGGATGATGTGATCCAAAGGCCCGTTATACCCTGCCGGTATAACGGGCCTTTGTTTTTTCCTGTCTGTTTCTCGGGCTATTCCTATGCTGTTTTTCTGCATGATCACGCATGGGCTGATGCGTGTCGTGACAAGTGATACCAGGTAGGGATCCTGACCCTTGCCTATGATGAAACATCATCTGTTAGGATCCGTTGGCTCGCTGTGTGGGTATGCCTGTCAGATTGGGTTAGGTTAGGTGACCCCATGGTTGAAAATGGAGGTCACGGCACTTTAAAAGGTGGAGGGGGCATGCAAAGATATGGCCCTTTCATAAGGGGGGCTTAATCTCCCTAAAACGATTTGGAGTGATCGCAGGGGGCATGGTGTTGACCCTCTATGGACATGAACGGCACTGCCCGCTTTTTACCTAAGGGCAGAAGGTGCCATAGCGCATATGCTCTCTCTGACCTTAGAGATCCCGCCTTTCTTTTAGGCTTACTTTTTTGATGTCTAAAAAAACCAAGTATCCTTTGATAAATTCGCATAAAAAAATAAATGCCCATTAAAATGTGTGTACAAAATTAAAAAATTATCCGACATTCACAAAATAAATTTGTATTAAATATTCAGATAGGCATACTTATGTCTACAGACCAAGCGTTACACCCTTTATCTTCAGGAGGCATCTATGCTGCCCTCATCCCCCCATTCTGCATCTAACCCCGATCTTCATCACCTAACAGCGCAAGAAGCCTATGACGTTGTTCAGGATGAAAAGGTCATGTTTATCGACATCCGTACGGAGATGGAACACTACTATGTAGGCCATCCCATCGGTGTGTACAACGTGCCTTGGCAGGATTATCCGGATTTTTCCATCAATCCAGATTTTCTGGAAGAGGTTGAAGAGCTAGCCGAGCGAGATCAACATGTTGTGCTGATCTGCCGTAGTGGGCACCGCTCTATTGATGCAGGTAACTTTTTGATCAAAAACGGTTACCATAAAGTCTCTCATATTACCGAAGGGTTTGAAGGTGATAAGAATGATGCGCATCAGCGTGGTCAGCTCAATGGTTGGCGCAGGCGTGGGCTGCCGTGGATGCAGTGTTAATGGGGTAAGGGCGATAAGATGTATCCACCATAGCTGCTGCGACACAGCTATGGGCAAGATGTGTATGTATAGGGGATCAGGTAACTGATCCCCTTTTTTTATGACACGCTCGGTATAACGCGTGCCTTGAGCGGGGTTGTGCCGATGGCTGTGGTGGCTCTGCGGGCAACGTATGATCCCTAAGGTGCCTAGGTGACATACGTGGTTACGGATTCGTAAGGGTCACCCGTGTGCGAGGATATCAGCAGGCCGTTACAGATAAAGTCTTGGCCCAACAAACAGC
The DNA here is from genome assembly GCF_036689865.1 of Magnetococcus sp. PR-3. NCBI lineage: Bacteria > Pseudomonadati > Pseudomonadota > Magnetococcia > Magnetococcales > Magnetococcaceae > Magnetococcus > Magnetococcus organivorans. Next base: position 307 of record NZ_JBAHUQ010000028.1, on the reverse strand, counting down.
CATGGAATACGAGGCAGTCTGATCTGGTCATTAGGGCTCGATGTCTGTATGGACCGATATGTGGCGGTTTGGTTGATTCAAGGCCTCATATCCCTAAAAGGTCTAACACTTGGTGTTGTGCTATTGATGCCGCCAGAGGGGCGGCTGGGGGATAGAGATCAAAAAAAGTGTGTGGCTGAGCCTGAGGGGTATGGATATACAATGCTCTGCGTGTACTGGGTTGATGCACTCAAGGTCGGTTTATAACCCGTGTGGATAGAAGCCATGAACCAAACGAGATATCGATAGGGCAGCATAGCCGTGAATA